>JAKART010000004.1 GCA_021819255.1 Acidobacteriota bacterium | reverse complement strand
ATTGCAAAGACCCTGCCGGGTGACAGCGTCTTGAACCCGAGAAATCTTCCAAGGAGATATTGGCTATGACGTTGACAAGCTTGACCCCATTTCGCAGCGGATTGAATGACATCGCCCTTCTTCAGAATCGTCTGAACTCCATCTTCCAGGACTTTTCCCGTCCCAGCGAAGGAACCGAGTCCCTCTTGGCCGGGAGCTTTGTGCCGGCCGTGGATGTCTATGAGGACGCCGAGAAGCTGGTTTTGAAGTTCGAGGTTCCGGGCATCCGCAGAGAAGACCTGGACATCCGGGTTGAAGGCCGCACCCTGACCGTCAAGGGTGAGCGCAAGTTCGAGAGCGAGGAGAAGGAAGAGAACTTCCATCGTATCGAGCGCCGTTATGGCAGCTTCCTGCGCAGCTTCACGCTTCCCTCCACCATCAACACCGAGCAGGTGGAGGCCACCAGCGCCGATGGCGTGCTGAGCATCTCCTTCGCCAAGAAGCCGGAGTCTCAGCCGAAGCAGATTCAGGTCCAGGTCGCCCCGGCCGCGCAGAAGCAGGTCGAGGCCAAGACCAAGGCTTGAGACCTGAAGTTGGGCGGGGCTCGGATCGAAGCCTCCGCGAAGCCGCCGTACCCGGCAGCCCACGGCGGCGCGATACCAGGCATCCGCCCGGCTCCACCCCCGCAACGCGCCCGCCGCAGCCCCCTAACCTGGTTGCCGGGGAGCGCTGCTTGCGGGGGAGAGGCCGGCAAACCGCCGCACCGGCTGGGGTAGAAGACCTTGCCCAGGCAGTAGAACCTGCCCGGTCGCCAGCTTTCTTCGGCGGCCGCCAGCGGCCTTGAGGCAACTCCGCCGGCGTGCGGAGAGTTGTTGCAGTTGAGAGACTGGGGGGCGGATCCCAAAAGCACCGTTGGATTCGCCCCCGTTTTGTCTTTGGTCATCGGGTGTTCCCAGAGCCTCAGGCGTGCGGCATTCCCAGAGCTTCAGGCGTGCGGCATTCCCAGAGCCTCAGGCGTGCGGCATTCCCAGAGCTACAGGCGTGCGGCATTCCCAGAGCTTCAGGCGTGCGGCATTCCCAGAGCCGCATCGTCCCGGCCGGGGCTCAGGGAGCGCAGGGCATTGCATCCATGACGAGGAGTTAGCATGTTGACGGCGTCGGTTCGAGCCGGCGCCGCGGAGGAGAACCTGGATGGCCATCAAGTGGGACAAGTTCACGGTGAAGTCGCAGGAGGCGCTGCAGGCCGCTCAGAGCGGCGCTGCGGAGAACGGCAATCCGGAGGTTTTGCCCCTGCACCTGATGGCCGCTCTGCTGGAGGACGAGGAAGGCGTGGTGCGTCCGGTGCTGGAAAAGATCGGCGTCGCCGCACCCCAGTTGCAGGCCACGCTGCACGGGGCCATCGCCAAGCTCCCCAAGGTGCACGGCGGCGCCCAGCAGCCCGGGATGAGCGTGACCCTGACGCAGGCGTTGGAGGGAGCCTTCAAGGAAGCGGATAACTTCAAGGACGACTACGTCTCCACCGAGCACCTGCTGCTCTCTCTGGCCAAACAAAAGCAAGGGCCGGTGCAACTGGCCCTCGCCGCCGAAGGGGCTGACCATGCGGCCATCCTCAAGGCGCTGCAGAAGGTGCGCGGCTCGCAGCGCGTCACGGACCAGAACCCCGAGGCCAAGTTTCAAGCCCTGGAAAAATACGCCAAGGACCTCACCGAGTTGGCCCGCCGCGGCAGGCTGGACCCGGTGATCGGTCGCGACGAGGAGATCCGGCGCGTCATCCAGGTGCTCAGCCGCCGCACCAAGAACAACCCTGTGCTCATTGGAGAGCCCGGCGTGGGCAAGACCGCCATCGTGGAAGGCTTGGCGCGCAGGATCTTCCAGGGCGACGTGCCGGAGGTGCTGCGCGACAAGCGCGTCATCTCGCTGGACCTGGGCTCCATGCTGGCCGGGGCCAAGTTCCGCGGCGAGTTTGAGGACCGTCTCAAGGCGGTGCTCAAGGAGATCGAGGAGTCCAACGGCCAAGTCATCCTCTTCATCGACGAGCTGCACACCCTGGTCGGGGCCGGCGCGGCTGAGGGAGCCATCGACGCCAGCAACATGCTCAAGCCGGCGCTGGCTCGCGGCGATCTGCGCGCCATCGGAGCCACCACCCTCAACGAGTACCGCAAGTACATCGAGAAGGATGCGGCCCTTGAGCGCCGCTTCCAGATCGTCTACGTCGGCGAACCTAACGTGGAGGACACCATCGCCATCCTGCGCGGCCTGCGCGAGCGCTATGAGACCCACCACAAGGTGCGCATCAAGGACTCGGCCATCGTCGCCGCGGCCGAGCTCTCGCACCGTTACATCTCGGACCGCTTCCTGCCCGACAAGGCCATTGACCTGGTCGATGAGGCCGCCGCCGCTCTGGCCATCCAGATCGGCAGCGTGCCGGTGGAGATCGATGACCTGGAGCGGCGCGCCATCAGCCTGGAGATCGAGCGCAACGCCCTCCAGCGCGAGTCCGATGCCAACTCCCGCGAGCGCCTCTCCGAGGTCGACCGCGAGCTGGCCGGCGTGCGTGAGCAGATCGCCGGGCTGCGCGCCCGCTGGCAAAAGGAGAAGGGAGCCATCGGTGAGGTGGCCGCGCTCAAGCAGCGCCTGGAGCAGATGCGCTTCCAGGCCGAGGAGGCCACCCGCAAGGGCGACCTGCAACGCGCCGCGGAGCTGCGGTACGGCGAGATCCCCAAGGCGGAAAAGGAGCTCGCAGCTCTCACCCAAAGCCAGGACGCAGGCGCGGCGGACGCCCGCTCCGGCAGCGCCCCCCGCCTGCTCAAGGAGGAGGTGGACGAGGAGGACGTGGCCCGCATCGTCTCCAAGTGGACCGGGATTCCTGTGGCCCGGATGCTGGAGGGCGAGGTGGAGAAGCTCACCCACATGGAAGAGCGTCTGCGCCGCCGGGTCATCGGCCAGGATGAGGCTTTGGTGGCCGTGGCCAACGCCATCCGCCGCTCCCGCGCCGGCCTCAGCGACCCCAAACGGCCCATCGGCTCCTTCATCTTCCTCGGTCCCACCGGCGTGGGCAAGACGGAGACGGCCCGGGCTCTCGCCGAGTTCCTCTTCGACGACGAGCAGGCCATGGTGCGCATTGACATGAGCGAGTACATGGAGCGCCACGCCGTGGCCCGTCTCATCGGCGCGCCTCCCGGCTACGTCGGCTTCGACGAGGGCGGCCAGCTTACCGAGGCGGTCCGCCGCCGCCCCTATGCGGTGGTGCTCTTCGATGAGATTGAAAAGGCCCATCCGGACGTCTTCCACGTGCTGCTGCAGGTGCTCGACGACGGCCGCCTGACGGACTCCAAGGGCAGAACCGTGGACTTCAAGAACACGGTGCTGATCATGACCTCGAACATCGGGGCCGGCCACCTGGCCACGGTCTGGGCCAAGGGCGAGGAGGGCTTTGCCGACGCCAGCGCGCGGGTGCTGGAGGAGCTGCGCAAGCACTTCCGGCCGGAGTTTCTCAACCGCGTGGACGAGATGGTGGTCTTCCATCCGCTGGCGGAGTCGCAGCTTGCGCACATCGTGGATCTGCGTCTGGCGGACCTGGAAAAGCTGCTGGCCGACCGGCACATCACCCTGGAGCTGACCGATGCGGCCCGCCAGGCGATCTTCAAGGCCGGCTACGATCCAACCTATGGGGCGCGGCCTTTGAAGCGGGCGCTGCAGCGCCTGGTGCAGGACAAGCTGGCCATCAGGATCCTGGACGGCACGGTGCGGCACGGCGACCACGTGGTGGTGGATGCAGGCGCGGAGGGGCTGGAGTTCAACGTCCAGCACCCCGCGCCCGCGGGGTAATTCAACCGGAGCGTAAGCGTCGAGCGTGACTGAACTCCAGGGCATGGAGCGTTCCGGAGCGGCCTGTCCTGCCGCACAGGCAGGCCGAACTCTGCTTCAGCAAGCTCAAGCAGCGCTTCGCGGCCAAGCGTCTCCAGCGTGGGCGCCGATCGACATGGCCAACGCTACCGACGCCTCCCCGGGGGAGCGGGGCTACGGCCTGACCGGATACTGAGGAGCCTTCTCTGATCCTGCGTTTGTCATCTCCTCACCGGCACTTGCTATTCTGAATCCAACATCCCGCGAACTGCAGGTTGTTGCGGTCGTACGCAACACTACCCGCCCAAGCGTCTCTGGAGGCTGAGTGCCACTCGTTCGCCGTCTTCGTCTTCCTGCCGTCCTCTGCGCTTTGGCAGTGCTCATCTGCGAACTCATCGCGCGACCCTATGCCAATATGGGTATCTGCGACGACGGCCCCTATATCCTCGTCGCGCAAAAACTAGCGGCTACCGGACACGTCGCCTACAACGGATGGTCGGCTGCCATGCTCCTGTGGCAGCTCTATGTCGGCGCGGCTTTCGTCAAGCTCTTGGGTTTCTCCTTCACTACTGTCCGCATGAGCACCTTGCTCGTAGCGGTCCTGATGGCGTTTTTCCTGCAACGAACGCTCGTGCTCGCAGACATCACCGAGCGCAACGCGACCCTCGGAACTCTCGCGCTCGTCCTGTCGCCCCTGTATCTGTTGCTGTCGGTCACCTTCATGAGCGACATCCACGGCCTGTTCGGCATCGTCCTTTGCCTGTACGGCTGCCTTCGCGCGTTGCGCGCTCCGTCCGCAAACTCCTCGGTTGGCTGGCTGTGCTTTGCTGTTGCAGCGAGCGCCATTATCGGAACATCCCGCCAACTGACCTGGCTCGGCGTCCTTGTGATGGTTCCCTGCACGCTGTGGCTGCTCCGCTCCCAGCGCCGCGTTCTTCTCGGTGGAGTTGCCGCCAACCTTGCAGGTTTCGTATCCGTCTTTGCCTGCATGCTCTGGTTGAAGCGACAGCCATACACTACCCCGGAGCAGTTTGGTATCGGCGCATTCAATGTCTCGTATACCCTTCGACAGTTCACCCTCTTCTTCCTGGATATCCCCTTTCTTCTGCTCCCTGTCGGAGCGGTGTTCCTACCACAGATTTTCAAGAGCCGCCGCCGTGTCCTTGCCGCAGCCCTGCTTGTCCTCGCCATCTTCCTGGCAGTCTATCCGAGCCATCTCCGCGGCCGTTTCGAACCACTCCTGGAGCCGACATTTCATGATTGGGTCACTGACCGCGGCGGATTCGACGGTATGGTGCTGAAGGGCACTGCGCCGAGCTTCCTCGACAGGGGAGCACGAGGATTTCTTGCTCTTGCCTCACTTGGCGGTCTGATCGGCCTGATTGCCTCCTCATTCAACGCACAAGGACCGCGGCAGGATCCTAGCGCTCCCGCAGAACGACTCTCGTGGAAGTCCCTCGGGATTCTTCTTGGTCCCTTTGCGCTCGCATATACTCTTCTCCTCGTCTACCGAGCTCTAACGATCGCCGGCGCAGGAACTCCCGAGGTCATCGACCGCTATGCGCTCGGTCTGCTGGTTGTCGCTCTTATCGCAGCGACTCGCTACTACCAGGACGGGATAGATCCTCGCTTGCCGAGGGCCGCTGCTGTGTTGGTCGCGATCACGGCCATGTATGGCGTGGCGGTAACACACAACACGTTTGCGCTTTACCGTGCCCGTGTTTCTCTTATGACAGAGCTTCGCGCCGCGGGTGTTCCCGATACCTCCGTCGATAACGGCTGGGACTATAACCTGGACGTTGAACTTCAGCACGCCAGCCATATCAACAATGACGAGATTGTCCTGCCAGCAGACGCGTATGTGCCGATGACAGATCCGCCGGCCGGTACGTGCGAAATGTTTTGGTACAGATACACTCCCCATATCGATGCTCGCTATGGCGTGTCCTTTGATCCAAACGCCTGCTATGGTCCAGCCCCCTTCGCTCCTGTGCATTACAACCGCTGGCTGGCCTCCAAACCGGGCACTCTCTACGTCGTCAACTACCGCGTATCCTCCAAACAATGAAGTCCCCACGGTTACGACGGTCGTGAAGGAGCTTCACCTTCCTCAATCCCGCCCATTCTCCATCGAACGCGAGGTTCCATTGAAGACCATCAGCATTGTGACCCCCTGCTACAACGAACAGGACAACGTTCAGGAACTTCATCGCCAGGTCCGCGAGGTGATGGCCGGCGTGGGCCAATATCCTTACGAACACATCTTCATCGACAACAGCTCCCGGGACGAAACTGTGCCGATTCTCCGACGTCTCGCAGCCGCCGACCCTAACGTCAAGATCATCGTTAACGCCCGCAACTTCGGGCACATCCGCTCACCCATCCATGCCCTCCTCCAGGCTCGCGGGGATGCCGTGATCTGCATCGTTGCCGATCTCCAGGACCCCACCAACCTCATCCCCACCTTTATCGCCGAGTGGGAGTCGGGCAAGTACATGGTCCTTGGCGTCAAGCGCTCCAGCGAAGAGAACTCGCTCATGTTCTTCCTCCGCAAACAGTATTACCGTCTCGCGGAACGCCTCTCCAGCATCGAGTCCTTCCAGAACTTCACCGGCTTCGGTCTCTACGACCGCGAGGTCGTTGAGCTCGTTCGCTCCTTCGGAGACCCCTACCCCTACTTTCGCGGCATGCTCGCCGAGATCGGACTCCCTTACAAGAAGATTTACTATGACCAGCCGCGCCGCAAGTTCGGCGTCACCAAGAATAACTGGTATACGCTCTACGACATCGGAATGCTGGGCATTATCAACCACTCCAAGGTGCCGCTGCGACTGGCTACATTCGCCGGCTTCGCGGGCGCGGTATTTTCGTTCTTGGTTGCCATGGTCTACCTGGTTCTCAAATTGGCCTTCTGGAACTCCTTCTCCTTCGGCCTTGCTCCCATGCTCATCGGAATCTTCTTCATCGCGTCGATCCAGTTGCTCTTCCTGGGCGTCATTGGGGAATACGTGGGAGCCATCCATACCCAGGTACAGAAGCGTCCGTACGCCGTCGAGCTTGACCGCGTTAACTTCGAAATCCCACCCGGATTCGCTTATTCTCAGCATCCCACGGCGATCTCAGAACCGACCGCACATCCACCGCAGATGCGGCCCCTCCATCCGCCGTCCGCCGACTCGTCCTAACCCACGATCGATTCGCAGGTCGTATAGGACATCCACGGAGAGAAGGGGCTACGCTTCAGCATGCACCTCCCGAGCCCAAACGCTTCGGCCAACGCGGTCGTCTCACCCGGATACTCCGGGCAATTCAACTCGTCGAACGCGAGCACCGAACTCTTCGTCAGATGAGGGCGCAGCGCTTCCAGGCAGGCCTTCGTCGGCCCGTAAATATCAAAGTCAAAATAGGCCATCGCCACAATCGTCTCCGGATGCTGGGCAAGATACACTGTAATCGACTTGGCTGCATCGCCCTTCACAATCTCAAACTTCTTGCGGTGCGCAATCGGGGCCTCAGACTCGTGATACGTGAGCACTTGTTCGAGGTGATTCTCATAGCCCGCACCGGCACTATACGCGCCATCCGTCGCCAGCTTGTCCGTTCCATCTTTTTCGTTGGTCCCATAGAGGCCCGAAAAAGTGTCAAAGATGATCAGCTTGCGTGTGAAGTTGAAGGGTTCGAACATGCCCCGCAGATTCGTCAGCAAGGCAGCCGTCCGTCCATAGCACGTGCCAAACTCCATCAGCACGCCGTTCGTCCCCAGTACGTGATCGCGATAAAGCTCGGTCATCGCGTACATGCGCGATAGCTCTTGCCGCGTCAGATAGAGCGAAAGCTGCGAGTACACCAACTCACGCTGCGGGATGGGTGAAGACGCAAACGTCTCCACAAATTTCGCGCGGCGATCCATCTCTTGACTGGAGGACCGAGGTGCAAAATCAGTGTTCGTAGTGGCGGACATGGATGGTTCTCCCTGTTCCTAATCGTATCAGCAGAAATTGGCGTCGCTAGCCTCAACCTGTAAGTTGGAACCGTTAAAGTTGCCTCGAAGGCGATGAGATTCACGACGGCTGGGGTATTCTCGGATTAATTCTCACGGGGGTTCGAATTGAACCTAACTCTGTTTCCGCGCAACTGCCCTCTCTGCCGACGCAACGGTTTCAGGGTCTTTGCCGAGGTGACGATTGATGATCCCAAGCTTACGTCTTCGACCTTCGCTTCTCGCAAGTTGCCGGAGTAGATGCATCCGGAGCCCAACGGAACGACTTCAATTTCCACGGCACCATCAGGACCAATTCCGGAGCCAAGAGTGGAAAGTATCGGTTGGTTCTCCTGCGATTTTCCTACGGGCAAAGAGGCATTCGTTTTCTGCTGGCCATCCTGCTGGATACATGCTGCATGGCGCGTTCAACAGAACGCACAATATCGCCCACGCCCAAGCCCTGGCCGGTACGTAATTGGTCTTGCGTCCCGGCGACTTTGATCGGAGTACGCCCAAGTCGCAGGGGAGCAAAGCATGTGGCCTCCCCGGATCGCGCAATGATTTCTGCAACCATACTGCCCAGGCCACCGCAGCCATGCTCTTCAACCGTAAGAATGGCCGGCGTTTCCCAAATTGCGGCAAGGACAGCCTTCTCATCAATCGGAACGAGAAATGGCATACTCAAAACGCGAATGGATTTGCCTTGCGTCCGCAATTGATCCGCCGCTGCAAGAACGCTGGCCAGCATGCCTCCCGTGCTAATGATGGTGAGGTCGTTTCCCGAGCGTACTTGAATGGAACAGCCGACTTTTAAGTCGATGGGGGTTGCATGCAGTGCCGGCTCACCCGCCTTGCCGAGACGCAGATACATCGGGCCTGGGTCTTCGCAGGCAAGTCTCGTGATAGCTCGCGCCTCCTGCGGGTCGCCTGGGGCCGCGACCGTCATGTTCGGCATGGCAGCCATCACGGCCAGGTCTTCCACCGCGTGGTGCGTGTATCCGTGGCTCCCGTAGGCGAGCCCTCCGCCAACGGCAACAATCTTCACGTTGAGATTGTGATAGCAAACATCATTGCGAATCTGCTCCAGGCAGCGCATCACGGGAAAGTTGGCGATGGAATAGATGAAGACTGTCTTGCCCATCAGTGCCAGGCCGGCAGCGATGCCGGTCATGTTCTGCTCCGCGACACCCGCATTCAGATACCGGTCTGGAAATCGGTCCGCAAAGTCCTCGAGCACCGAGTAGCCCAGATCGCCACAGACAAGCCAGATGCGCTCGTCTTTTTCCGCCAGCCCGCACAGTTCCTGAATGAAAGCGGTCCTCATGCGTGGTCCGCCAACTCTTGCAGGGCAGCTTGCATTTGCTCTGCATTGGGGCACTTGTAGTGCCAGGCAAGGCTGTTTTCCATGAAATGAATACCTTTGCCCTTGACCGTGTGAGCGACGACGACACTGGGCTGGCCGGTCCGTTGCGGTCGTGCCGCAAAGGCCCCCGATAATTGTTCCATGTTGTGCCCGTCCACCTCATGCACCGCCCAGCGGAAGGCGCGGAACTTATCTGCAAGCGGAGCGAGATCGAGAACATCTTCGACCGTGCCGAAGCTTTGAATCTTGTTGTAGTCGACGATCAGCGTCAGATTGTCCAGCTTGTGGTGCCCTGCGAAGAGAATCGCCTCCCAGTTAGAACCTTCGTCCAGCTCGCCGTCGCTGACGGCAACGAAGGTCCTAAAGGGCAAGCCGGTGCGCTTGGCCGCCAGAGCGATGCCGGAACCGACAGGCAATGCGTGTCCCAGTGAACCTGCGGAAAACTCCACACCGGGCACGCCGCTGGTAACATGTCCCGTCAGACGTGACTCCGCCATGCAGTACGTGTCCAACTCTCCCACAGGGAAAAATCCCCGCTCAGCCAGTGCTGCGTACAGAATGGCGGCAGCATGCCCTTTGCTGAGCAGAAAGCGGTCCCGGTCCTTCCAGTCTGGATGCGCTGGGTCTACACGCAGCGTTTGCCAGTAGAGGCAAGCAAGGATATCGGCCACGGAAAGGCAACTGCCCAAATGGGAGGCATTCGAGCGGTGCACCATGCGCACCGCGTGCGCCCGGAGTTTGTGGCAGATTTCCGTCAATGCTTGTACTTCAGCCATAATTGCCCTTCGTCCGGTACCACTCTACGGTGCGAAGCAATCCGTCTTCCAGCGACACCTTCGGTGCCCATCCAGTGGCTGCGCGCAACCGACTAATGTCGGCCTCCAAGTGCATGATCTGGTCCGGCGCATACGGAATTTCACCGAAGCCAATCTCAAGTTCCGGATCGATGTACTCTCGCATTAAACAAATAACGTGTTTAAGCTTGCGCGGGGCGCCTGAACCCAAGTTGAAAATTCCGCGCGCGTCCTTCTTCGCCATGATTAACGTCAATGCGTTTACGGCATCTTCAACATATAAGAAATCCCAGAGTTGTTCACCTGCGGTTACCTTTGGACGCTTGCCAGCAAGGAGTTGCTGGATCACCGACGGAATCATACGCAAGTCGTCATCCATCGGGCCGTAAATCCAAAAAGGCCGCACGCCACAAAAACGCAGACCCCAAAGCCTGCAAAGGGCCTCCACGAGCACCATGCTAGTGTATTTCGAAACCCCATACAAACTTTTCGGGTCCACAACATCCGTTTCGCGGACGGGAATCCGATATGTGCCGTACTCTACAGAACTACCGAAAAATATCAACGTCTTACAATCTACTTGGTACGCCATGCGAACAAGCTCTAAGGTTCCTGGGATGTTCTCGTAAACGGCGGCAGGATCATTTACAAACTTGCGGCTGTTGCCGCCCCACCACGCAAGATGAAAGATCACCTCTGGGCGAAACCGCCCCAGGTCTGGGGAGATTTTGGTTACCGTCGTCAAGTCCGCGTACGTGAACTCCATCTGCGAAGCAATAGAATGAAGGCGTGGATGCGCCTTTCCTGGGCGAACCATGGCCAATACCGCATGGCCGTCCGAGAGCAACTTTCGAACCAGCCACGATCCGAGAAATCCGGAAGCGCCTGTTACGAGGCAGCGCATTTACCGACGGCGACCTCCTGCAAAGAAGTGATCACGTACTGCAACATGGCGTCGGTGAGGCCTGGGTAGACGCCGACCCAAAAAACATTGTGCATCACATAATCGGCGTTTTTCAGATCGCCCACCACACGGAAGGTGCTGTTCTTATATGCTGGCTGCCGCGTCAGGTTGCCGCCAAAAAGCAGGCGCGTGCCGATCTTGCGCGTCTCCAGATGTTGAATCACCTGGTCGCGCCGCAAGCCCGACTCCGGGCGCACGGCGATGGGAAATCCAAACCAGCTCGGATCGCTCTGTGGCGTAGCCTGCGGCAACAAAAAGGTCTCCTGCATCGGCCCCAGCCCCTGGCGCAGCGCGGCGTAGTTCTTCTTGCGCGCGGCAATGAATCCGTCGAGCTTGTCCAGCTGCGACAGCCCCACGGCGGCCTGCATGTCGGTCACTTTCAGGTTGTAGCCGATGTGCGAGTAGGTGTACTTATGGTCGTAGCCGCAGGGAAGGGTACCCAACTGCCAGCCAAAGCGCTTGCCGCAGGTGTTATCCTTGCCGGGCGCGCACCAGCAGTCGCGACCCCAGTCGCGGAAGGACTCTATCAGCGTGGCCAGTGCCGGTTTGTTGGTCAGCACGCAGCCGCCCTCACCCATCGTAATGTGGTGCGCCGGATAAAAACTGACGGTGGCCATATCGCCGAAAGTGCCCACACCCTGGCCAGCAAAAGTGGAACCAAGCGCGTCGCAGCAGTCCTCAATCAACCAAAGATTGTGCTGCTTCGCAAAGGCCGCCACCGTCGCCAGATCAAATGGGTTGCCGAGCGTGTGCGCGAAGATAACGGCGCGCGTCCGTGAACTTAGCGCCGCTTCCAGCTGGCGGACATCCGCATTGTAGGTGCCCAGTTCTATATCAATAAAAACAGGCACGGCCTGGTTCTGCAGGATTGGATTCACCGTCGTCGGAAAGCCAGCGGCCACGGTGACGACCTCATCTCCGGGTTTCAGTCTGCGCTCTCCCAGAGCGGGAGAGGTCAGCACAGAGATAGCAATCAGATTTGCCGAGGAGCCGGAGTTGACCAGCCGCGCCTCGCGCACGCCGAAGCGGCGGGCGAAGCGCCGTTCAAACTCATCGGAAAAGCGCCCCGTCGTAAGCCAGCCATCCAGCGCCGAGTCCACCACCGAACAAAGATCGTCCGGCCCAATCACCTTGCCCGACACCGGCACAGTCGATTTACCCGGGACGAACTCCTTCCGTGGAAAGACCTCGGCATGAAACTGCGCCGTGAGTTCGAAGATTTGTTGCCGGAGGGCCGCAGCTTTTTCCGTCATCTTAGCTTCAGAATATACAACCATCGGCAGACTTTCGCCCGCTCATCCTGGCCGGAATCTCCGCGCACCTTCGCCTTATGCGCGCAGCCTCGCCTTATAATTGTTTCCATCGCGCTAAGGGCTCATTGAAATGAAAGCTGTCATCCTCGCAGGCGGCCTCGGGACCAGGATCAGCGAAGAAACTTCGATTCGGCCTAAACCGATGGTCGAAATCGGCGGCCTGCCCATACTCTGGCACATTCTCAAACTGTACTCCGTGCACGGCATCAACGAATTCATCATCTGCTGCGGCTACAAGGGCTACGTCATCAAGGAGTACTTCGCCAACTACTTCCTGCACACCTCGGACGTCACCTTTGACATGTCCGCAAACAAGATGACCGTGCACAACTCCGTAGCCGAACCCTGGCGCGTCACGCTCGTCGACACCGGCGAGAAGACCGGAACCGGCGGCCGCCTCAAGAAGATCGCAAAATATGTTGAAGACGATGAGGCCTTCTGCATGACCTACGGCGATGGGGTTGCCAACGTCGACGTCACAGCTTCCATGGCCTTCCACAAGGCCCACGGCAAGAGCGTCACCATGACCAGTATCCAACCCATCGCGCGCTTCGGCGCCCTCGGCCTTGAAGGCACCCGTGTCTTCTCATTCCGCGAGAAGCCCAATGAAGAAGGGGGATGGATCAACGGTGGCTTCTTCGTCCTCAAACCGGATATCTTTACGGACATCACCGACGATGCTCAGATGTTCGAGCAGGAACCCATTCGCGCTCTCGTCGCCCGCGGTCAGGTCCAGGCCTTCTTTCATCACGGCTTCTGGCAGGCCATGGACACCCTCCGCGATCGCCAGCAACTCGAAGAACTGTGGAGCAGCGGAAAGGCTCCCTGGAAGACATGGTAGACCCGCCCCAATCCACCTCCGGAACCACTCCGCCAGCCTTCTCCTGGCAGGGACGAAGAGTCTTTCTCACCGGTCACACCGGCTTCAAAGGCGGCTGGCTGGCCCTCTGGCTCGCTCAACTCGGCGCCACCGTGCGCGGCTACGCTCTGGATCCGCCCACCCAGCCCAGCCTCTTCACCGTCGCGCGCGTCGGCGAGGCTGTTGAAGATATCCGCGGCGACATCCGTGACTCCGCAGCGCTCGAGCGCGCCATGCAGGCGTTTGCTCCGGAGGTGGTCTTCCATCTGGCCGCACAACCGCTTGTCCGCGCCTCGTATCAGGACCCCATCGGCACCTTTGAGACCAACGTGATCGGTACGGCGCGCGTGCTGGATGCCGTGCGCCGCGCGCCCAGCGTCGCCGCGGTCGTCTCCGTCACCACTGACAAATGCTATGAAAACAAGGAATGGGTTTGGCCCTACCGGGAAAGCGACCCTCTGGGAGGCTATGACCCCTACTCCAGCAGCAAAGCCTGCGCCGAGATCGTCAGCGCGGCGTTTCGCCAGTCGTACTTTCCCGTCGAAGAACTCGGTCAACCCCAAGGCCACGGTGTCGCCCTGGCCACCGCTCGGGCCGGCAACGTCATCGGCGGCGGCGACTGGTCCGCGGATCGCCTGCTCCCCGACCTCCTCCGCGGCTTTCTCTCCGGCCAGCCGGTTCGCATCCGACATCCCCACGCCATCCGTCCCTGGCAGCATGTCCTCGAGCCGCTCCACGGCTACATCCTGCTGGCAGAAAAGCTGCTCACCCCCGACCGCGATCAGGCCGCGCGCTTCGCCACCGCCTACAACTTCGGACCCTCCAGCGAGGATGCCCAGCCGGTCTCCTGGATCGCCGAGCAGATGGCCACCCTGTGGGGAGAGGGCGCCTCCTGGCAGACTGACGGCTCCCCCAGCCCCCACGAGGCCGGCCACCTCCGGCTTGACTCCAGCCGTGCCCGCGCTGACCTCGGCTGGGCGCCGCGGCTCCGCCTGCCTGACGCTCTGGAGCTGGTCGTTGCCTGGCATCGTGCCTTCGGCTCTGGTCAGCAGATGCAAGCCCTCACGCTTCAGCAAATTCGCCAGTACAGCGCCCACATCTCCGCCTGAGCTGAGCGTAAGGACCGGCCGGCGCCTTAACCGGCCGTCGGCTGGCAATTGCTATGCTGATAACCAGCGTCCCGTGCGCTCCGTGTTGTCCTCGCCGTATCGAACCAAATTCTCTAATCGCCAATCGGAGGCTGATTGCAACTCGCCCGACGTCTTCGCATCCACGCCGTCCTTTGCTCCCTGGTCTTCCTCATCTCCGAACTTATCAGCCGCCCCTATGCCAACATGGGCATCGACGACGACGGACCCTACAGCCTGGTCGCCAAAACCTTGGCCGTCACCGGCCACATCCACTACAATGGCTGGTCGGCGCCCATGCTGGGCTGGCAGCTCTACCTGGGCGCGGCCTTCATCAAGCTCTTCGGCTTCTCCTTTACCACGGTGCGCATGAGCACTCTGTTCGTCGCCGTGCTGACGACCTTTCTTCTCCAACGCACCCTTGTCCGCACCGGCGTTACAGAGCGCAACGCCGCCCTCGGCACGCTGGCCGTGGTGCTCTCTCCGCTGTACTTCATGGTCTCAGTCACCTTCCTGACTGATATTACGGGTCTCTTCGCCTTGGCACTCTGTGTTTACAGTTGTCTGCGCGCTCTGCAAGCCTCCACGGAGCGAGCCACCATCGCATGGCTCTGCTTCGCTGCCATTACCAACGCTATCGGTGGAACCTCCCGTCAGATCGACTGGCTCGGCGTCCTGGTTATTGTTCCCTCCACACTGTATCTGCTCCGCTCCCGCCGGCGCGTTCTGTTCGCCGGAGCCCTGCTGACTGCGGCCGGCGCGCTCTTCATCTCCTCCTGCATGGTCTGGGTCAAGTATCAGCCCTATACCCTCCCGGAGCACCTCATCCCATCCCGATATCCAGTGGGCGACCTGCTGATGCTATTCACCTACTCGTTGCTCGATCTTCCCTATCTGCTGCTTCCGCTCACCTTGCTCTTTCTTCCACAGCTCCGCAATCTTCGCCCCCGGACCCTGGCTATCCTCGCTCTGCTGGTCGCCGGCTACATCTTTCTTGCCACTTATCCAAGCCATCTTCGCGGTAACTTCCAGCTCCTGCCCTTGGGCGGATCCATCGGTTTGGGCGAGTGGAACAACGTGACCGGGATGTTTGCCTACGATCTCCTCAAAGGTCAGGCCCCGATCGTTATCGGAGCGTTCGCGCAGGTGCTGCTCACCCTCGCCACCTTCGGCGGACTCTTCGGCCTCCTGGCCTCCCTACAGCCCAGCCTCCGCACGGAAACGGTCGCCGAGTCCATTGCATCCCCCCTTTGGCGCGATTTGTCCATTCTACTTCTCCCCTTTGTCCTCGCATACGGCCTCATCATGATTCCCCGAGCCCTGGACTACGGTATACGCGACCGCTATCTCCTGGAACTGATCGTGGTCGCACTGCCCTTTCTTCTCCGTTATTACCAGGAGCGAATCCAGGTGCGGCTCCCGTCGGCGGCCATCCTCATGGTCGGCGCTGTGGCCATCTACACCATCACGATGACCCACAACATGTTCTCTCTCTACCGCGCTCGCATCGCGATCGCCCATGAGATGTTTGCGGCCTGGGTTCCCGATACAGCGGTCGATCAGGGCTGGGAACAGAACTTTGTCGTCGAGATCCATCACGCCGGCTATGTCAATTCGCCTCTCATCGAGCGGCCCGCGCACGCTTACAGGCCAGCCTCGCCGTTGCCGGCGGGCTCATGCACAGTCGTCAACCATGAGCAGAGCCCCCTCATTCGCCCGCTCTACGGCATCTCCTTCGACCCCAACGCCTGCTACGGTCCCGCACCCTTCGCTCCGGTGCATTACTCCCGCTGGCCCTACCACACCCCCGGAACCCTCTACGTCGTCCGTTACCTTCCGCCCAGTGCGTAGCAGACGCCCACTCTGCTACCCTGAAAATCGCTTCTTCCGCCAAACGCGCTCGACCCCGCTGAGTATCACGGGCCATGAACCACAAACCTGCTCGGAGGCCCTTTGCAACTCATCCGAAGGTTCCGCATTCCAGCCCTCTGCTGCGCTCTCTGCGTCCTGTTTTGCGCTCTCGTCAGCCGCCCGTACGCCGAGATGGGCATCTGCGACGATGGACCCTACATCCTGATGGCGCGACATCTTGCAAGGACCGGGAACGTGGTATACAACGGCTGGGCAGCGCCAATGCTGGGTTGGCAGCTTTACCTGGGCGCGGCCTTCATCAAACTCTTCGGCTTCTCCTTCACCACCGTCCGCATGAGTTCGCTGCTGGTAGCCGTCTGCATGGCGTTCGTTCTGCAGCGCACGTTAGCCCGTGCTGGCATCAACGAGCGCAATGCCACGCTTGGCACGCTAGCCTTTGTCTTGTCCCCGCTCTACCTCATGCTCTCGGTCACTTACATGAGCGATACCGACGGCCTGTTCGCGGTCGTGCTGTGCCTGTATGGCTGCCTGCGCTCCCTACAGGCTCCGAGCGAACGCTCGACGATTTTCTGGCTCTGCTTCGCGGCGGCGGCAAATGCGATCTTTGGCACCTCGCGCCAGATCGCGTGGCTGGGCATTCTGGTTATGGTCCCCTCCGCGCTGTACTCATTGGCTCAGGTTGGAGTGCCAGGCTGGCGCGGGAAACTGCGCGAACGCCGGCGGGTGCTGCTGGCGGGCTCCGCCGTTACGCTGGTTGGAGCGATCTTCGTCTTCACGTGCATGGAGTGGCTGAAGCACCAGCCCTACACCATCCCGGAGCGCCTTATCGTACGCAGAGGGGAAGAGTTCGACGTTTCACGGCAGGTCATGGGCGCCATCTTCGACATCCCCTTTCTCTTCCTACCGGTCGCGGCCCTCTTCAGCCCCGAACTACGACGGAGCGTCCGCAGCACCGTCACGGCCCTCTCCCTGGTGTGCTTGGCCTATGTTTCGGTCCCGCTGGCCGCCTATCAGCTGAGGGGACGCTTTCAGTTCCCGCGCTTGCTGGAGCCGTCCATGGGGGATTGGGCGAGCCAATATGCCGGGTATGCGGGCCAGCTGGGTGCAGGACACGGGCCTGCCTTTCTCTGCTTCGGGGAGCGCATGGCTCTCACGATCGTCTCGCTAGGCGGACTGCTTGGCCTGGGCCTTCTGCTCTCTCGCCCCCGTGAGGACTCGTCCGAGCTGGCAGGAAGCGGGTCGATCCGATGGCGGCAGCTCTGCTTGCTTATTGGCCCCTTCGTCGCTGCCCAAACCTTGCTTCTGATTCCGAGGGCCGGCTCAGACGCAGGGCTCTACGACCGGTACCTGCTGGAGCCGCTGGCCGTGGCCCTGCCGTGGCTGGTCCGCCTCTATCAGGAGCGGGTCCAAGTCCGGATGCCGACGGTAGCCCTTCCTCTCGTTGCGACCTGGGCGATCTACGGGATTGTGACGACCCACGACATGTTTTCACTGTACCGCGCTCGAGTGGCCCTTGCCGCCGAGTTACGTGCCAGCGGCCTCCCAGACACTTCGGTCGACTACGGCTGGGAGAGCAATCTCTTAACGGAGATCGACCGCTCAGGCCACACAAATGACCCTCAGGTCGAGGTGCCTCTCCATGCCTACGCCCCCGCTCCCCCGCTCCCTGTGGGCTCCTGCCTCATGCTTGATTATGACTTTACTCCCCACATCCGCCCCCTCTACGGTGTTTCGTTCGATCCCCATGCCTGCTACGGTCCCGCACCCTTCGCTCCGGTCCACTACTCCCGCTGGCCCTACCGAACCCCCGGAACCCTCTACGTCGTCCGCTACCTGCCATCCAGCCAGATCCCCCACCGCATGCCTTGAACCTGTCGGATTCCGGTGGTTGTCCTCTCCCCTCAGGGGTTGCGCACGCTACTTGCTCTCCCGCTCCAACTCGCCGACCGCACCAGGTAGTCCGCCGGGTCGTAGCCCGGATAGAGCTTTGCCCAGAAGATCCTGAACTGGCGTTCGATCGCAGCCCGGAAGGGTGAGTCCTTGCGGATGGCGATGCCATAGTTGCCGGCATCCGCGTAGACGTCGTACTCGGCCAGCAGGGCGGGATCGGAGAAGATCACGCCGCGCTGGTAGGTATAGCTCGTGTTGGGCATCCAGATCAGGTCCGGCTTACGCTCCAGAAAGCGGCTCATCTGGAAGCCGTGCAGCGCAATCTCGGTGTCGTTCAGGCCGGCCAGGTCGATGATGTTGATGCGGGAGGCGCGCTCACCGAGATATCCAACCTCCGTGGCGGCGACCGTGACGCCGGAGGGCAGAGGGGCGATCAGGCCGTCGGTCATCGCCCGCATCATCGGCTGCCACTCGTAGCTCGGGAGCGGGGCTGTCGCAGCGATGTTGAGTTGCGCCGGATCGTACTCGACATGGTGGCCGTGCTCCAGCAGACGGAATCCGCGCTGCACCGCCTGCGAATGGAACAAGAAGAAGAACATCAGCAGCGAGGCCGCCAACACGCCGCGGTTGCGCAGCGTATGGCCCGGCCACGCCTCGCTCTCTGCCGGCGGAGAGGCCAGCCAGCGATCCAGAACCAGAAGGGTGGGGACGACGAGCAGCGGTGCGTACGGGACGTAGTAGCGGCTGTCAAAGCCCATGATCTGCGTCACCGTCCCCAGATATGCAAAGACCAGCGCTGCCGGCACCAAACCGGAGAGAACCAGGAGCAGGTCACGGCGGCGGCAGAGAAGAACCAGCGCGGCGACGAAGAGCTGCAGGACGCCGAGGAATGCGATCAGCATCAGGCTGGGGTACCAGACGTCCGCATAGCCCCGGTAGGCGTCGCCGCCCTTCATGTGGACGCTGAGCGGGAAGGGCGTGCCGAAGTACAGCCGGCACAGCACCAACTCGATCAGCACTCCGGCGCAGAAGACTCCATAGATCTCCAGAAAACCCCGCAGCGAGGGCCGCGCCTGGCTGTCAGGCTCCTCAAGGCCAGACGTCTCTCCGGGCATTCGTCCCACCAGCGCAGGAAGCAGTACCGTGACCAGCCCGGACTCCGGGCGAGCCAGAAAGAGCAGAATACCCACGCCCCCCACCAGCGCGGGAGCTGCGCGGCCGGCACGCCACAGCAGGCACAGCCCGAAGAAGACCGCGCACAGCGCGCTCGCCAGCATCGTCTCCATGCCGTTGAACTGGTCGCCCTGGAAGTGTGTGGAGGCGAACAGCGGCACGGCAATCAGCGCCAGCGTGGGCAGGGGCCTGCGCAGCCAGCCGCTCTGCGCGTTGGCGCTTACGGCCCAGGCCATGGCGATCACTGCCGCGATGGAACACACCCAGGAGCCCAGAAGGAGCTGGGTCCGGGGATCGGTGGGCAGATAGCTGAGCAGCAGGACGCAGAAGCTCCACAACAGTGAGGTGGGCCCGTAGGTGTGTACGCCGTCCAAGTTCCAGGAGAAGCCCAGGCCGTGGCGGATGTTGTGCGCGTAGCGCAGGAACATGTAGGCGTCATCGAAGCCGAGCTTGTCCCGACGCGCGGCCATCAACCGCTCGATAGACGTAGCCAAGGCCTGCGCCAGCAACAGGGCCCCTCCCAGATCGACGAGCCGCCGCCGTCCGTCAACCGGAATCGCTCTCTCCCGGCTCCCTACAGCCGCTGCTCCTTCTGGACCTTCCATCCCCATGGCTTCGTTCCGGTCTTTCGTGCTGGTCCTCTGTGCCCGGACTCTTCCTCTCGCTGCCCCTTCTGCCGCTCTCGCCTTTCGGCTACTTTGCCGCGGGATGCAGATCTCCCGTAGCGCTTGGCGGCCACTGGATGGAGACTGCCTCGCCGCCGAAGCAGGCACCCAACGGCGTGACGATTGCATCTTCTGCAGCCGTGGCCTCCGCGGTCCAGTTCCAGCCGTCGCGCCACTGGATCAGTAGATGCGGCCCAGGTTGCCGTGTGATCTCATCGTAGTTCACCACCGGCAGCCGGGTGAAGTGGTGGAGGTTGACGGCGGCGATGGAGTAGGTATCGTGTTGCAGCCAGAAGACCTCCTGGCCGGCGTTGTAGAGCAGGGTGATGCGGCGGCGCAGGTTGGGATTCGGTGTGTAGTAGGAGTCGACGAAGAAGTTGCCCAGGCTCTGCTCGTAGAGCGGCGCGTCGGGGTGCGCAGTCAGCGCTGCGGCCAGCGCCGGAGACGGCTGCAGGCTGGCGAGCAGAGAGGCGGAGGCACGGCGCTCGCACAGGATATTGTGGAGGTTGACGGCCAGCGCGGTGATGGTGATCAGCGCCAGCGCCGTGGAATAGAACGCTTTGCTGCGCAGCCTGCGTTCCAGCACGATGCCGAACGCAGCGGCAAAGGCAATCAGCGCCGCGATGACGTAGCGCACCTCCATGGTGTGGGTGACGAAGCGGCCAAAGAGATATCCGAAGAGCGGCAAAAGCGCCGTGGAGGCCAGTGCAACCCAGATGGAAGCCGATTCCTCTGCCGGGCGGCGCTGGAAGCGTCTCCAGCCAGCCCCGGCCAGCGCCAGGGCCAGAATTACCAGCAAGGCGGCGGCCATCCGCTGCAGCGGCATAGGCCAGGTGGTGTAGCGCAGAAACAGCTCGCGATAGCCCTGGCTGACGCTATGGAGATTCACGCCATTGATGTAGTAGTGCCGCCGGTAGACCATCAGGGCGGCCCGGAAGGGAAGGATCAGGCCGACCGAGGCCAGGCCCAGCGCCAGGGCTGTGAAGACTCCCGCGTCGATGCGTCTGCGGATCAGGCAGCGGGAGATCTCGCCCAGGGTCACGGGGATCAGGATCAGAACCCCGAAGTAATGGCTGGTGATGGCCAGGGCGATGGAGAGCGTCAGGCCGGTCAGGGGGAGCAGCCGCGAGCCGGTCGGACTCTCCTCCGGCGAGCCGGTCTGTGTCGCGTTCTGTGCCGTGCTCTGGGTTG
>JAKART010000270.1 GCA_021819255.1 Acidobacteriota bacterium | reverse complement strand
GATCAGCATCGCTGCGTTGGGCAGGGGCGGAGTCAGATCCCCAAAGTAGGGATACTCGACGGTATCAACGCTCAGATCCGACTGATTGTCAATCACGCCATCAAACACAAGTTCCCCGCTTTGCAACGTCACGGTTGCCGTGAAGGTGATCGGTAGCACGCCTGCATGCTCACTGAGCAAATCTGTCCATTGGATCCGGACTCGGTTGTGAGCGATCTTCTCCACACGCTTGGCGCGTTGCTTGTGCCCGAGGACAAAGTTGTCGCTGCGGTCCGGCAAGGGGACCATCATGCGAAAAGAAACACCGAGAGCGGGACGCCGCTCAATGGACCATTGGGTGGGCTTGCGCTGCATCCGGGTGAGCGCGCCGGAGCGGGGATCGAATGCAAGCATCACCTCCGCGTCCTCGAGCACAACCTCGCCGCTGGCGGCAGCGTCCTGGGCCACACTCGCGTTGTCAACTTCGGCCAGAGCAGCCAGCGCGGTAAGGCCAGCCAGTTTATGAAACGCTCTACGATCCATTGCATTCTCCTTTTGGGGATGTCTATCGATGTCGGCGACCCGCTGGGCGTGGCCTGCCCATTCAAGAGACCGTTTTCCTCAGGCTTGCTGGGCGTTCTGGTTGCACCACGTTGCACAGTCGCAGTCAAGCTTAGCCCAAACAACCGCAACCGGATTTGAGCCCTGTCCAGGGGTCCGCAAACACCCTTCCAAATTCGAGGCATCCTGCCAGGCGCAGCGACGCAACAAAGAAATGGCTGGCAGTGGATCGCGATGGACAGAATCTCTAAAAGTGGGGGCTCTGGAAAGAGACGTGCCGCCGCAGACCTCTAGGAGGCTCTCCTGGAAGGCTTCCTGCGCTCCAGTGGGCCTCCAAACACGCACCTTCCAGCGTTTTTTGCCGAAATGAGACGCAGGCATATGGCACTGACCCTTGAGGTGGAGGAACAACTTGCTATAATCGCTTCCAATCGATTATACGTGGAGCAGGAATCTGTGATCGAGTGCAGGTCCAGCTCCCGCCCGGGCACAAGTGAGAGCACGGCAAGTATCCGCGGCAAGAAGCCGAATCACAACACGCCATGCCGCCTTTGACGTAACCTTCTCGAAACGACCAACCCGCCTGAACGGATGGCTTTTGCGACCGGAAGCATCCTGCGGGCAGATCAATCAGAACGGAAGCTCGCAATTTGGCCACCAGAACCCCGGTTGAAGAACATACCGCGCCTCCTCCCCAGGCAAATGTCCAACGCTGGACGATTCTCTCGCTGCTCTTTGCGATCACGGTGATCAATATCATCGATCGTCAGACGGTCTCCGTATTGGCGCCCCTGATCAAGGCTGCGTTCCATCTCTCCGACGAAGCCTACGGGCGGATCGTCGCCGCCTTTCAATTCGGCATGATGAGCGGCGAATTGCCCATGGGACAACTGATGGACCAATGGGGATGCCGCATCGGCATGTGCGCCGCAGTTTGCTGGTGGTCGATGTGTACAGGCTCGCAGGCGTTCGTTCGCTCTGGGATGCAGCTCGGCCTCTCGCGGCTGGGAATGGGCGGAACCGAGTGCGGCAATTTCTCCGGCGGGATGAAAGCCGTATCCGAGACCTTCCAAGAAAAGGAACGCACCTTCGCCATCGGCATCTTCAACAGTGGCAGTGTGGTTGGCGCCGTGATTGCCCCACCGCTGATCGTCTTTCTGGTACAGCACTATGGGTTCCGCGCCGCATTTTTTGTTCCCGCATTGCTCGGGTTGATCTGGGTGGCGTTTTGGTGGTTCACCTACCCCCGCCATCGCGGCAAAGAGGTACGGGAGAACGAGGCGCCAAAGACGCCCCTGAAGACGCTGCTCGGCAACTCGTCTACATGGGCAGTGGTGCTCTGCCGGGCCTTCATCGGCCCCGTGATCCAGTTTTACTGGTACTGGCTGCCCAGCTACCTTTACAGCGCGCGGCACATGACGATGACGCAGATCGGTACTCTGTCCTGGATTCCCTTCTTTCTGGGCAGTGTCGGCGGAGTCGCCGGAGGGTGGGCAGCCGGTTGGCTGCAGCGGCGCGGAGCGACTCCGCCCCGCGTTCGCAAACTCACCATGTACTTCAGCAGTACCCTTTGCCTGGCCAGTTTTCTAGTGCCGCTTGTGGCCGGGCCTATGCTGGCGCTCACGCTGATCAGCATCGCCATCTTCGGACACAACTTCCTCTCCGTGAACATGTTCGGGGCCATTACGGATCTCTTTACCGACGCGGAAGTGGGAAGAGCGACCGGAATGAGTGGCGTTGCCAGTGGACTGATCGGCCTGCTGTTTCCTCTACTGACCGGTTACCTAGTGGATCATGGCTCCTATCGGTCTGTCTTCATGATGGCGGCTCTGATGCCGTTGCTTGGAACCGTTGCGCTGTTTGTCCTGGCTCGGCAGTACCGGACGATGACCGGGGATCAGAGAGTACACGTCTGAGTTGGAAGACCTCCGGGGCGAGAGATGCTTCAACGGTGAGAGATGCTTCCAAGAACACGCGACGATCCGGATGGCTTGACGCTGCACTTGTCTTGCCACGGAGTGGCGGCTTCAAGCACTTTGTTTACTTTGCTTATATTCTCCGCGCCCTCCGTTTCCAGCCATGCACGCAGCGCCGCAGCGCCTTGCTGCACAAAAATAGGAACGCCGCCTTGCCAGGTGGCGCGGCCACACAGCACTCCATGAAACTCAACGCCGCTTTCCAGCGCGAACTCCAACCCTTCAATGAACGCGCTATTGGGAACGCCCGCAGAGAGATAAACAAACGGTTTGGTGGAGGCAGCCGCAGCTCGGCGGAAATGTTCAGCCGCTTCGGCGCGCGAATAGGCTTGCTGCCCTGCGTAGACCTGCATGCCGGGAACGGACTGCATGCGGACCGGGAACTCCAGCTTGAGCACGTCAGCGCCGTATCGATCCGCCGTGAACTCTTCGATGGAACGAATCACGATCTCCGGCTTGCGCCTTGCGTAGCTTAGAGAGCTTTCTTCTTCGCCGACACCGTACGCGAGCAGCTCCAAAAACAGGGGCATATCCAGGGCACGGCACTCGGCGCCGATTCGCTCGACCCAGGCCTTCTTCTGTTCATTCACCCAGCCATCCGCAAACGGCGAATAGAAGAGGAGGATCTTCACGGCGGCGGCACCTGCTTCGCGCAGACGCAGCACCGACCATCCTTCCGTCAGACTGGGTAAAAAATCCGGGGCCGTAAAGTCATAGCCGGATTTTTCATAAGCCAGCATGGCTCCTTTCCCGTTGCGGCGCCCCAGTGCCGGCAGACCAAACTCAACATCCAGCAGGATTGCCGATGCGTGACGCGTAAGCGCCTCGGTGACAATCTCCTTGAACTCGGAGACCATCGCATCGGTCGGTTCGCCGGCCCGCATTTCCTTGGCCATCATCTTTTTCAGCAATCCGCGCTGGTCGAGTGCAGCCGCCGCAATCACCCCTCGCGGATTGGCGACGGCCTGGAGGCCGGCAATCTTTCCCTGAGTCAGAACTGAGGTCATCACCATCTTCTTCTCCATTTTCTTAAGGACGCCTCGATACGGCGAGGCGCCTTGCTTTCAACGCTGCCTATCGCACGGGCAGGCGCTGGGGCGTCGCCTGATGGACCGAGCTCAACGCCGGCTTCCCCTCCAGCACTCGAGTGATGTCCTCGCAGATCGCAACCGTCACCCGATCCTGGGCCTCGTGTGTCCAGGCTCCAACATGTGGCATCAGAATCACATTTGGCATCGACTCCAGCTCTCCCTGCTGCGGCGGCTCAGCGGCCCGAACATCCAGCGCCGCGCCGGCTAATCTCCCGGATTTGAGTGCAGCCAGCAGATCCGGCTCCGATACGACCTTCCCGCGCGATGTATTGATAAAGTAGGAGCCGGGCTTCATCCTTTCAAAGCAGACGGAATTCAGGAGCCCTGATGTCTGCGGCGAAGCGGGCAGATGGCAGGAGACAATATCCGCCCGAGCAAACAACTCCTCCAGCGCCACCAATTCGGCCTGAAGATCGGCCAGCAGAACATTGTCCGGACTGAGGAACGGGTCGCAGGCCAGCACACTCATGCCAAAAGCCCGGGCGCGGCGAGCGGTGAGATAGCCAATTTTCCCGGCGCCAACAATACCCAGCGTCTTGCCATAGAGCTCTGACCCGATAAAGCGGCGGCGATTCCAGTTCCCTGCCTTGGTGTCCCGGTCGGCAACGGGGATAAAGCGCACCAGCGAGAGCATCAGGCCGAGGGCCAGTTCGGCGACGCTGATTGCGTTCTGATCCGGCGTGAAGGCCACCACAACGCCGGCTTGACGAGCATACTCCACATCCACATTGTCCAGCCCCACTCCGGCACGCCCGATG
>JAKART010000269.1 GCA_021819255.1 Acidobacteriota bacterium | reverse complement strand
AGAGCGATCCGAGCCTGCATCCGGAGCAGTTCGATATCCATTGAAGGCAGAGCAGGGCCGCGGCCGGGGACACGCCTGGAAGGCATGGACCATGAAGCGGTATCAAGCCACAGGGAGAAACAAGCGCGGCGACCATCGGTCGCCGCGCTTGCTTTCAACCCTTTTCGATCTTGTTTGCCTTATCTTCCCTGCTCTTCCAGGTATCGTTCCACTTCAAGGGCGGCCATGCAGCCGGTTCCGGCGGCGGTGATCGCCTGGCGGTAGCGGCGGTCCTGAACATCCCCGCAGGCGTAGACGCCGGCGATGCGCTGGCCCTGGAGCGTGACGAAGACGTTGTCCTGGGTCTGAATGTAACCCTCCGCATCCAGATCCAGTTGGCCATGGAAGGCGCGGGCATTGGGCGTGTGGCCGATGCCCAAAAACATGAAGCTGACCGGCAACGTCCAGCGCTGCCCGGTCTTTTTGTTCAAGAGATGGATGCCTTTCAGCTCCTTCTCCTCAACTCCCAGGGCCTCTTCGACAACGGTATTGCGAAGAAGTTCGATCTTGGGGTGGGCCATGGCCCTCTCCAGCATGATGTGGGAGGCGCGGAAGTGATCGCTGCGATGGATCAGCGTCACCTTGGTGGCAAAGCGGGTAAGGAAGAGCGCCTCTTCCATGGCGCTGTCTCCACCGCCGATGACGGCGATCTCCTTGCCACTGGCGAAGAACCCATCGCAGGTGGCGCAGGAGCTGACGCCGAATCCGATCAGCGCCTGCTCGGAGGGAAGCCCCAGCCAGCGCGCGGAGGCTCCCGAGGCGATGATGAGAGAGCGGGTGTGAATGGTCTCCTTGCCGATGCCCAGACTGAAGGGCTGGGTGGCCAGATCCACCCGGGTGAGATGGGCCATGCGCAGCTCGGCGCCGAAGCGAACCGCCTGTTTTTTCATGTTCTCGATCAGTTCGGGGCCCTGGATTCCCTCCGGCCAGCCGGGGAAGTTCTCCACCAGCGTGGTGATGGCGAGCTGCCCGCCCGGCTCGTGACCCTCCAGAACCAGGGGCTTCAGGTTGGATCTTGCGGCGTAGATGGCTGCGGTGAGGCCGGAGCAGCCTGATCCCAGAATGACGGTATCGCGGACTTCGTTTGGAGTGGGCATGCAGATCTGATTTTATCGCTTCGCAAACGGTTCCAGATTCAACCCGATCGGAGCTCCGGGCCGGAGGACCGCAAATGGCGGCAGGTCGGAGACCGTTCCGGCAGAGCGTCCCCGGAAACGGCCTCTCCGATTCTGTCATCCCTTGCCTAGGCTAAGGATCACAGCAAGCTTCCCGGACCGCTCCGGGGTTATGATCCGCGGGAAAGCGGACCTAGACCATTTTCCCTGAAGGTGTAAGCAAGGGGAACGACTCCTGTGGGCGTTTTCCTCAATGAAAACGCCACTGAACGCCCGCTTCCGTACACCCATCATCAGGGAAAATGGTCTAGAAAGGCTCCGCGGGAAGAAGAACATCGGAGCCATCGGGGCGTCGGATGTTGGCGATGCCGTAGCCGGCAATGTAGACGTAGCAGAGCGCAGGAAGGATAAAGGCGTGGTGCAAGCCGATGATATCGGCCAGCTTGCCTGTGGCCTCTGGGACCAAAGCTCCTCCCACCACGGCTGCCATCATCAGGCTGGAGCCTTTGCTGGTCAGCGAGCCCAGGTCCTGAATGCCCAAGGCGAATATGGATGGAAACATCACGGAGTTGAAGAGGCCGACCAGGAGCAGAGCGAACATGGCCAGGTGGCCGTGGCTGAGCAAGGCGAGGATGACCAGGAAAAAGGCCACAATAGAATTAAAGCCGAGCAGCTTGCCGGTCTTGAGCCGCTGCAGGATACCGGAGCCGATGAATCGCCCCACCATGGCGCCGCCCCAGTAGAGCATGAGGTAGTCGGCTGCACTGGACTGGCTGATGCCGGCAATGTTGTGCAGGCCCATGAAGTTGACCAGGAGACCGCCGATGGTCACTTCGGCGCCGACGTAGGTGAAGATGCCGAGGGCTCCAAACAGCAGCCATCGATGCCGCCAGATGGAATCTGGCTTGCTCAGAGCGTCAGAGAAAGCTCCCGGGCGGAAGTCCTGGGTGCGCTCGGCCGAGGAGTTGCGCGGATGATGAAGATGGACGCCGGCCAGGATGATTGCCAGCAGCGCCAGAACCACAGCCATGCCAAAGTAGGGCAAGATGACGGTATGGGCCTGAAGTTCGCGGTAGGCTTGCAGCTTGGTTGAGCTGAGAGAGGCCATGGCTGCCGGAGAGAGCGCCGGAGCGCCGTGCAGGATCAGCACGCTACCGATGAAGGGTGCGACGAAGGTGCCGAACGAGTTGAATCCCTGCGCCAGATTTAGGCGGCTGGAGGCCGTTGCGGCAGGTCCAATGACGGCCACGTAGGGATTGGCCGCCACCTGAACGATGGTAATTCCGGCAGCCAGCACGATCATGGCGGCCAGAAAGATGCCATAGACGGCAAGCTTCGCAGCCGGGATGAAGCCGGCGGATCCGACGGCCATCACCAGCAGACCAATCACCATGGTCTTCTTGTACCCAAACTTCTCTACCATGGCTCCGCTGGGATAGCTGAAGACGAAGTAGGAGGTGAAGAAGGCAAACTGTATCTGCATGGCCTCCGCATAGCTGAGATCAAAGATGCTCTTCAGATGCGGAGTGACAATGTCTTTGAGGCAGGTAAGAAAGCCCACCATGAAGAACAGCGCTGTGGTGATGGCCATCGCGCGGGTGTCGGTTTTAAACTCCAGGTCATCCGTGTACCCCGGAGAACTGATATTGCGGATGGGAACGGCCAAGAAGGGACTCCTTTGTGCGGGACGCCAAGGTCGCGGGAGAAGGTCTGCTTCCAACAGAGTAAACGCTTTGGGGTCGCTTGGGTCCGCGCAGCTCCCGGAGGCCGAAGTGAGCGCCTCCCCATGGGCCTTGATCTCCGCCCGCTGCTACTCCAGGACGATGCTCTGGGCCTGCCCCGTATCCGGCACCGTGACGGCGTAGCCCAGACGAGTGCGCTCCAGTGCGGTGGTGTGGCCGCCGAAGCCGGCCCGAGACTGGGTGGGGTTGAAACCGATGGCCTCAATGCGGAAGTGCGTCCACCAGGGTCGATAGTGGCCCTTTCGCGCCGGGATCTGAACCGTCAGGGCGCCATTCGGGGCAACGCTGCAGGTGATGTGCAGGCGAAGGGAATCACCTTGACGGAAGTCGAAAGTACTTCCGTCGTCGCTGTAGAGATCTCCCTGGCAAGCCCCGGCGCCGGAGGCCTCTGGAACATAGACACGCAGGGTGAGCGGGCCTTTCGGCTTCTCCTCTGTGGACTGCGCCAGCGGTTGCATGGGAACGATCGCTCCGGCGCGCACGTAGATGGGCAGGTCTCCCAGGCTGGGCTGAACCGTTAGGGGAGGTACTCTGGGTCCGTCCTTGGCCGTTGGGTTGCGCAGCTCCAGATCCTGGTTGCCCAAAGGATCCTGGTTGCCCAAAGGCTCGCGCCGGTCCACGCGGGCACCGGTCCAGTAGTCGTACCAGGCGCCGGGCGGAAGGTGAACTTGGTAGGGAGCCACATCGTCCGGCAGGGGGGATGCCGCCACCAGAATCGAGGGGCCGAAGAAGAACTCACCCGGCGCATCGTCGTCCAAGGGGTGGTTGTCGGCCGCAGCGTGGGGGTATTCCAGAAAAAGCGGCCGGATGATCGGGATCCCGGTGCGCGAGGTCTCCTCCGCGGCGGTGTAGAGGTAGGGCATCAACAGGTAACGCTGGTCGATGTATCTCCGCCGAATGGCCTCCTGCGCCGGACCGTCCACCCAGGGCTCGTGGCCGCGGGTGCCCTTGGCCGCGTGGTCACGGTCGATCGGTTGAAAGGCGGCCAGCATCAGCCACTTGGTCAGGAGGTCGGGTGAAGGGGAACCACCGAAGCCGCCTACGTCCGCGCCGGAGAGGGAGAAGCCGCTCAAGCCCAGATTCAGCAACTGCGGAGTGGTCATGCGCAGGTGGTTCCAGGTGGACAGGTTGTCCCCGGTCCAGGTGGCCGCATAGCGCTGGCCGCCCGCATAGGTGGCGCGGGTGAGCACAAAGGGGCGCAGATGGGGGCGCAGCGCCAGAAGACCCTCCTCGGTGGCTCGGGAGTTCTCCATGCCATAGACGTTGTGGATCTCCAGATGGGTCGCGGTGCGCGTGGAAAAGCCCTCGTCGGGATCGTCGATGCGGTGAATGACGTCGTTGGGCATGGTCTTGCTTGGATAGGTGAAGACCGCCGGCTCATTCATGTCATCCCAGAAGCCGGCCACGCCGTCGTCCACGAACTGCTTGTAGAGTGAGCCAAACCACCTGCGGGTGCTCCGTTGGGAGAAGTCAGGAAAGAAGA
>JAKART010000268.1 GCA_021819255.1 Acidobacteriota bacterium | reverse complement strand
CGGCGCTGGACCATTTTCCCTGAAGGTGTAAGCAAGGGGAACGACTCCTGTGGGCGTTTTCCTCAATGAAAACGCCACGGAACGCCCGCTTCCGTACACCCATCATCAGGGAAAATGGTCTAAAACTCCTGTTCGTCCAGGCCGCTGCCGTCGGTGGAGTAACTGCCCGCCTCCGGCCCTTCCAGATCCTCTTCGCGCAGGCTGAGTGCGATCACGGTTCCGGATTCGAACTCCACGGTCAACGCATCCATCTCCTCCAGCGAGGCCTTGGCAACCATCTCGCCGATCTGCGCGCAGAGCGCATTGCGGTACTGCGGCTCGGTGAACGCCAGGGAAAAATCCGCCAGCAGGATGTGGGGCCATGCGTAGAGGGTGAGCATGGGACCGGGCGATCCTGGCACGTCGCCAAAGCGCAGCCGCAGGTAGTCGCCCACAAACTCCACAGCGGTAAGCTCTTGCCCTTCCAGGGCGCTCAGGTCCATGGCGATCGCGCTCCTGTGAAGGCTTGTTGGGGTTCGGACGGAGGCGCGATGGAGGAGCCGGGAACATAGAGAAGCGCGGCGGCAAGGTCCATCTGGGCGCGGGTGGTCAGCTCGGTGGCGCACCACAGGGTAGCGCTTGCGCCCAGCTCCGGGTACCACTTCTCCAGCGCCAGCCCCCCGACGATCTGCTGCTCCAGCAGGCGGGCGTTCATCTCCGCCGCCGGCTCCCGGGTGCTCAGCACGAACTCATGGAAGTGCGGTGCGGAGAACAGAGGCTTGCCGCCCGCCGAGCCAAGCGCGGATTCCAGATAAGCCGCCTTGGCCAGGTTCTGCTCCGCCAGTTCGCGTAGTCCCTGCTTGCCGTAAACGGTCAGGAAGATGGTCACCATCAGCGCCACCAGTGCCTGGTTGGTGCAGATGTTGCTGGTCGCCTTCTCCCGCCGGATGTGCTGTTCGCGAGTGCTCAGCGTCAGCACAAAGCCGCGCCGGCCGTTGCCATCCGTGGTCTCGCCCACCAGGCGTCCGGGCATCTGGCGCAGGAATTTTTCTTTGCACGCGATCACGCCGCAGTATGGCCCGCCATAGCCCACCGGGACGCCGAAGCTCTGGGCCTCGAGCGAGACAATATCCGCCTCCGCCGGGGCTCGAACTATGCCCAGACTGACGGCTTCGGCGATAGAGACGATCAGCAGCGCTCCCTTGCGATGCGCAATCTCCGCGGCCGCGGCCACGTCTTCGATCACTCCGAAGAAGTTGGGCGACTGGAGAAGGATGCAGGCTGTCTCGGAGGTGACCGCGGCGTCCAGCGCGTCCAGATCGATTCGTCCGTCTTGCCGGGATTGGCCGGAGCCGGGGGCGATGTAGCCAACCTCGGTGATGGGAATCCCCTGATGCCGCGTCAGGGTGGCGAGCACCTCGCGATACTCCGGGTGTACCGTTCGCGCCACCACCGCAGCCTGCCTTCCCGTGACGCGGCAGGCCATCAGCACGCTCTCCGCAGCGCCCGTGGAGCCGTCGTACATGCTGGCGTTGGCAATCTCCATGCCGGTCAGCTCGCAGATCATGGTTTGAAACTCGAACATCGCCTGCAGCGTGCCCTGCGCGATCTCCGGCTGATAGGGGGTATAGCTGGTGAGAAACTCGCCCCGCTGCACCAGCGAATCGATGATCGCGGGGCGATAGTGCCGGTAGGCTCCCGCGCCCAGAAAGCTGGCTACGGACCGGCCTCCGGCAGCACGGGCTGCGAGCTCCTCGGCATCGCCGCTGGCCAGATTCGCAGCATAGGCGCGAAAGCGGTCCAGGATCTCCGACTCCGCGTGCTGTCGCGGAATTCTCAGATCCCTCCCCAAACGGTACTCCGCCGGTATGGTCTCAAACAGAGACCCGATGGTGGAGACGCCGATCTCGGCGAGCATCTCCTGGCGTTCCGCCGCGGATTTGGGTAGATAACGCATTGGTTCGGTTTCCTCTCTCTTGGCTGCCGGCTTGTGGCTGCCGGCTTGCCGTCTTGCCATGGCCGGTCCCGCTGTCTTCATGGAGGGCCGGCCAGAGGTCTTGCATCCGCCGCATCGGCCCCGGGGGTGATGATGACGGGGAGCAAGCGGCCCGGAGCCTGTGCCGACCACAAATCTCCTGTCTGCCGGCATCGCTGCTCCCGGCAGTTGGCTTTTAGTGGCCGGACTCCTCGGCAACAAACTTCTGATACTCGGCTGCGCTCAGCAATCCTTCAGCCGGAGATCCTTTGGCCGCGAGCCGGATGATCCAGGTCTGGTTGGCTGCCTTGTTGATGGTCTCCGGCGCGTCGTTCAGCGCGGAGTTCACCGCCGTCACGATTCCCCCGATCGGGGTGTAGAGATCGCTCACGGCCTTGACCGATTCTACCGACCCAAAGGTGGCGCCGGCCTCGAACTCCTGCCCAACCTTGGGCAGTTCGACGAACACAATGTCCCCCAGGGAATCCTGCGCGTAGTCGGTGATGCCCACCGTTGCGGCGCCACCCTCCAGCAGCATCCACTCGTGCGATTTGGCGTAACGATAGTCTTCAGGGTAGCTCATGATTCCTCTCAGGTTCCAGCGTGTGGCGCTGCTTCAATTCTAGGCAGCCCGGCGGTGAAAAGCGAACCCCGCAGGCCGAGACAAAAGGTGCCTTTGGCCTGCTCGGGGGCAGGAAGCCGACCTCGACTCGTCGGCTGCGATGGGCGCCGGGGGCTTGGCCGGCTGGATCCGCCGGCGGGAGGCGGCCTTCGCTTCTCGATCGCGGCTCAGCCGGAAGAAGATCGGCGCTTGCAGATCCACCAACTTTCTGTCTTTACAACCTGACCCAGAGCAGCCTGACCCAGAGCAGCCTGACCCAGCGCAGCCTGACCCAGAGCAGCCTGACCCAGAGCAGCCTGACCCAGAGCAGCCTAACCCAGCGCAGCCTGACCCAGAGCAGCCTGACCCAGAGCAGCCTAACCCAGCGCAGCCGGGGCAGTCACGCCCTTCGGGCGTTTATAGAACGGGGTTGGAACCACCACCGCTTTTATCTTCTGCCCCCGGATCTCCACGGCGACCTCCGTGCCCGGCTCCACATACGCCATGGGGACGTAGGCCAGAGCGATGTTCTTTTTGAGGAACGGAGCGGGGGAGCCGCTGGTGATGGTTCCGATGGGCTCGCCCTGAAGGTCGAGAACCGGGTAGCCGTCCCGCCCGATGCCGCGCTCGACCATCTCCAGCCCGACCAGGCGCTTGATGGGGCCGCCGCTCTGCTGCACCTGAACTAGAGCCTCACGGCCCAGAAAGTCCGCGCCCTTGTCCAGCTTGCAGTAACGCCCCAGATTGGCCTCCCAGACGTTGATCGATTCGGAGATCTCGTGCCCGTAGAGGGCCATAGCGGATTCCAGACGCAGGGTGTTGCGCGCGCCCAGGCCGCAGGGCAGGATGCCGAACTCCTCTCCTGCGGAGAGCACCTCAGCCCATACCCGCGCGCTGGTCGCCTCATCGGAGGGGACGTAGATCTCGAAGCCATCTTCGCCGGTGTAGCCGGTGCGGGCGATCAGCACGTTATGCAGGCCGCAGACTCGGCCCCAGGTAAACCAGTAGTTTTTGATCGGCGTCAGGTCGACGGGGGTGAGCTTCTGCAGCGTGGCCATGGCTTTGGGCCCCTGGATGGCGATCTGGCTGTAGTAGTCGCTGACGTCGGTGATGTGCAGCCCGCCCATGCCGCTCAGGGTCTGGCGTACCCATTGGACATCCTTATGGCGGGTGCCGGCATTGATCACGATCAGGTAGTCGTTCTCGCTGAGCTTGTGCAGGACCACGTCGTCCACAAAAGTTCCGTTGGGGTAGAGCATGGCCGAGTAGTGCGCCTGGCCGACCTGCAGTCTCGTGGCGTCATTCATCAGCAACTTCTGGACCGCGGCGAGCGAGTTGGGCCCGCGCAGTTGGATGTCGCCCATGTGCGAGACATCGAAGATGCCTACGCCGGTGCGAACGGCCATATGCTCGTCGATGAGCCCGCTGTACTGCACGGGCATCTCCCATCCGCCAAAGTCCACCATGCGCGCCTTGTGCGCCAGATGCGTGTTGTAGAGTGCTGTACGGCGTAGCGTAGCCGATGCAGTGGATTGGGTATCGATCATGAGTGTCTGCCTCTGCTCCGGGCGCTCCGCCGCCTGGACGCAGCGCGCTCGAACACAGTCAAACGATATCAAACGCCAGCCCCCGGGCGCGAACGGCCCTCCGGTGGAACCGTGCGCTGCCGGGAAGCATTCCCGCAAAGCAGTTTTTCGCGCTCGCTCGCGGCGGCCGTGAATCGAGCCTTCCGGCGTTCCTAGACCATTTTCCCTGATGATGGGTGTACGGAAGCGGGCGTTCAGTGGCGTTTTCATTGAGGAAAACGCCCACAGGAGCCGTTCCCCTTGCTTACACCTTCAGGGAAAATGGTCTATTTGACGGCGAGCGTGAGC
>JAKART010000267.1 GCA_021819255.1 Acidobacteriota bacterium | reverse complement strand
AAAAAGCAGACCCTAAGAAGCACGCTGCGTCATGCGGCGCTTCAACGAATAGGCCAGTCTCGCCATGACTCCCGAAGCCAGATACCCCAGCGCCATGACCAATAGGGCCGTCTGGTGCCACTCCACCACAACTCCGATGATCACCACGACCAAGGCCAGCAGACGGCCTGGCTTGCGAGCGCTCATGTCAATCTCTTTGCCGCTCCAGAAACGCCAACTGCTCACCATCAGGAAGCCGGTGAAGGCTACCAGACCCAGCCATACCAGCGAGATCCAGACGCTATACACCGGAGAGCCCGCCTCAAAGTGAATGACGGCCGCCAGGACGCCGGCTGCCGCCGGGATGGGCATGCCCACAAAGTACTTTCTGCCCGGTAGGCCGGGGTTGCGCGGCTGCGGATTCACACTGATGTTGAAGCGCGCCAGACGGCTTGCACCGCAGATAAGAAACAGAAAGCACACCACGATGCCGAAGTGCATCACCCGGCCTTCAATCTCAGGGTGGCCGCTGGGCGCAAGCTGTCGAACTCCCCAGAGATAGGCCAGCAGGCTGGGAGCCACCCCGAAGGTAATCACATCCGCCAGCGAGTCCAACTCCTTACCAAACTCGCTGGAGGTATTGGTCATGCGGGCAATGCGGCCATCTAGGCCATCAAAGACGATCGCGAAGATAATCGCCAGGGCCGCTCGATCAAACGCCATCGCGCGCAGCCCGGGATCGCTGACAACGGTCCCGCGGATACTCTCCATGATGACGTAATAGCCCAGCGCAATGCTGCCCGCGGTGAACAACGACGGCAGAATGTACATGCCTCGCCGAGCCGAAGAGGGAGTTCCCTGGGCCATCAGTTCCGTCCGTCGGAAGCGCGCTTGGCCGCTTCGCCGCCGTACCCCGGCAGAACCCCCAGAATGGAACTGCCGCCCTTCACCCGTTCGCCCGGCTTCACCCGCAGCTCCACATCAGCCGGCATCAGCACATCCACGCGGGAACCGAACTTGATCATGCCCATGCGCTGCCCTCGCAGCACCCTGTCTCCAGCCTTCAGATTGCACACGATGCGGCGCGCCAGCAGGCCGGCAATCTGTTTGAAGCTCACCGTGAACGCGCCATCTTCAATCACAATCAGCGTCTGCTCATTCACCACGGCAGACTCCGGATCCATCGCGTTGCGAAACTCGCCGCTTCTATACTCCACCAGCGTCACCCTGCCGCTGATCGGAACCCGGTTGACGTGAACATCCACCACGCTCAGGAAGATCGTCACCCGAAGCCGGCTGCCGGAAGAGGTCTCGATCCACTCCGCGCCCTCCACCTTGCCGTCGGCCGGAGAGACAATCAGGCCGTCACCCTCCGGAATCCTGCGCTCGGGATCGCGGAAGAACCAGAGAAAAAATGCCGCCAAGGCGACTGGAATCAGTGTCAGGCTCAGCCAATGCGTCCCCAGATACACAATCACGGCAACTCCGAACAGCGAAGCTCCGTAGTAAAAACCATCCCGAACCATAGCCCTTGATTATACCTTCGCATCCCGGCCGGCCAGGCTGATCCATCTACGGGAGCACTCTGGTAGCCGCCGCCGTCAACAGCTCGGCCGACATGAGGACAGCATCCTCGATTGGGTCTCGATAATACCTCCGGCGCGCTCCCTGGTCCGCAAATCCCAAAGATCGGTAGAGCGTCCGGGCAGTCAGGTTGGAGGCTCGAACCTCCAGGTCCATGACTCTTGCTCCCTGCCCTCTGGACCAATCCATGACCTCGCGACACAGCATCCTGCCCACTCCCTGGCCGCGAGATGAAGCCTCGGTGGCAACGCTCTCCAACTCGGACCACTCTCCAGCGCAACAGGCGACGCAGAAGCCCAGAACCCATCGGCTGCGCAGAGTTGGATTCTCGCCCTCAGCGACCAGACAGACGCGCGAGAGTGGGCCTGCCTGATCCAGAGTGAGCATCCGCTGCCAGGTCGGGCCGCTCCAGGCCGGCGCTTGCGGAGATCCGTGCTGGATGGCCAGCAGCGCCTCCAGATCGGCAGGCCTGGCTCGACGCACGCCCCAAGGGATTTCCGGATGCGGTGCGATCTTCCTGTCGTGAATCATGAAGTCTCCACCGGGCGCTCGGCGCCTCGATTCGGCCGGCGCGGATCAGAACGCCTTGTCCGGCCCCGTTTCGAACGTCCGGGCTGAAGCGTGGTACAGGTTCGCTTCCGTGCGAAGATAGTTGGCGTCGCACTCCACATCACTGCCGCCCTCCTGAAGCCGGCGTAAGACCGCGTGGAGCGCATGACCGGCTTGCAGCGGATGCAGCCGAACACAACACCCGGACAGACGCTCTGCCAGGCGCTGCTCGGCAACTGCCACCGCACGGCCGTTCCGGCATTGGCTGTGCAGGTCGCCCACCGCAGTGAGCCACTCGTGGCCTGAGGCGATCTCTCGCACATAGACTTGACCGCGCCCCGCGTCAAGCGCGGCCAGCGCCGGTAGAGAAGGAAGCAGAACCCCCGTGGCGGCGCGAGCGGCAGCATCGGAAAGAGACTCCAGCCGCGACACCGCGGCCAGCCTGAGGCCGGTCGATTCACACAGCCCCTTGGCAAAGGACAATCCGGTTCGAACACCGGTGAACGAACCGGGACCGCGCACCACGCCAACCGCATTCAAGCTCGGGAGATGCCAGCCGGACCGAGCCAGAAGTTGACGCAGCGAAGGAAGAATCTCTGCCGAGGCGCGGCGATCTTCCAAGTCGACAGCGAACCGGACTCTGTCGCCTTCGCACAGCGCCATGCCGGCCGTCTCTCCGCAGGTGTCGATCAACAGCACACGCTCAGTTCCAGCCAACGGCGCCTCCATCCTTCTAGACTAACGCCGACAGGAGAGGAGTTACTCTGCCGTGGCCAGCACCTCTTCCCGAAGTTCGTGGTCCTGCGCCGCCTCGCCCACGGTCTTGGGCAGGGCGATGCCCAGGACGTCTTCAATGTGCGCAGCATAATGGATGGAGACTCCCTTGATGTGCTCGAGCGATAGATCTTCCTCCACGTTCGTCTTTACGTCGACCGGAAGAATCACATCGCGAATCCCGGCCCGCTTGGCGGCAAGAAACTTCTCCTTGATGCCGCCCACAGGCAGAACGTGGCCGCTCAGCGTAATCTCCCCCGTCATCGCCAGCAGCGGATGGATGGGCCGATTCAGCAGCAGGCTCACCAGAGCAGTGACCATGGTGACACCGGCGCTGGGTCCATCCTTGGGAATGGCGCCGGCCGGCACATGGATATGCAGATCCGTATCCTTCAGCACATCGTCATCCAGTCCCAGCGATAACGCGTTGGACCGCACCCAGGTGAGCGCAGCCTGCATGGACTCCTTCATCACATCGCCGATCTGCCCCGTCATGGTGAAGCCGCCCTTGCCCTTCATCCGATTGGCTTCGATGAAGAGAACATCTCCGCCCGCCGGTGTCCAGGCCAAACCCACTGCGACTCCGGCGCGCTTGGTCCGCTCCGCAATCTCCGTGTCCACCCGCACCTTGATGCCGCCCAGAAACTCATGGACGATCTCCGGCGTCACCACCAGCTTCTCCGTGCGACCTTCCGCCACCTGACGCGCCGTCTTGCGGCAGACGGTTCCAATCAACTGCTCCAGGCGGCGCACCCCGGCCTCACGCGTATAGTGACGGGCGATCAAGGACACGCTGCCGGTCGGGATCTCAATGATCGGCTGTTCGTCCTCCGTGGGCTCAATGCCGTTCTCCTTTACCTGGCGCGGAATCAGGTAGCGCTCGGCGATGTGCACCTTCTCTTCTTCCGTGTATCCGTTGAGTTCGATGACCTCCATGCGGTCCAGCAGCGCCGCCGGAATCGTGTCGAGCTGGTTGGCGGTGCATATAAACAGCACTTTGCTCAAATCGAAGGGCTGATCCAGATAGTTGTCGCGGAAGGTGTTGTTCTGCTCCGGATCCAGCGTCTCCAGCAAAGCGCTGGAAGGGTCGCCCCGGAAGTCGCGGCCCAGCTTGTCGATCTCATCCAGCATGAACACAGGATCGTTCACCTCCACCCGCTTCAACTGCTGAATGATCTGCCCGGGCAAGGCTCCAATGTAGGTCCGGCGATGCCCGCGAATCTCCGCTTCATCATGCATGCCACCCAGCGAGATACGCGAGAACTTGCGGCCCAGGGCTCGCGCGATCGATCGCCCCAGGGAGGTCTTCCCCACTCCGGGAGGCCCGACGAAGCACAAAATCGGCCCCTTCATGTTCGGCTTCAGACGGCGCACGCTCAGATAATCCAGTATGCGGTCCTTCACCTTCTGCAGGCCGTAATGATCCTCATCCAGATACTCCTTCGCCTTCTTGATGTCCACTTCCGTCGAAGAGCTCTTGGACCACGGCAATACCGCCAGCCACTCGATGTAGTTTCGGGTCAGGGAGTAGTCAGCCGCCGCTGGCTTCATGCGGCTTA
>JAKART010000266.1 GCA_021819255.1 Acidobacteriota bacterium | reverse complement strand
ACCACCGGCCGCCAACTCATCGTCGCCGGCGGCATCCGCGCTCTGGATGAGATCCAGGCGCTGGACTCCATGGGCGTGGATGCCGTCGCCGGCATGGCCGTCTACTCCGGCGCGTTGCCCGCTTAGCCGTTGGCGGCGGGGCGCTGGCTTGGCCTGCATGAGATGCAGTACAAATGGAGCGGGGCTTTCGGCTGCTTCTGCCGGTGTAGCCAATCGAGTTCCAGTTCCAATGAGGAGAGGAAGATGAGCAAGCTTGACAAAAACAGCGGGGCCTCGCGGAGAGAGTTTCTGCAGGCCGGTTTGGCTCTCACCAGCGCATCGTTGGCTCCCATCGCGCCTTTATCCACGGCTCTGCTCCATGCTTCCAGCCAGCCCCCCACCCGGAAAAAGCCGAACATCGTCTTTTTCTACACCGAAGCGCAGCGCTGGGATGCGCTGGGTCTGGCCGGAAATGCCCTGCTCAAGACGCCTCACATGGATCGCATTGGCCGGGAGGGCGTGGTCTTCAGCAACTCATTTTGCACCAATGCCCTGTGCGCTCCCTCCAGAGCCGTGGTCTTGACGGGCCTGTACTCTCACTCCACCGGCGCTTTGGACAACGATGCCCTGGAAGCGCTGCCCGCCGATATTCCCTTGTTCACAGACCTGCTGCACGACGCCGGGTACCAGACTGCGATGTGCGGCAAAGCCCACGGGCCCAACGGCTTCAAGGAGCGGCGCTGGGACTACTACTTTGCGTTCAACGCCCCGGCAACCAACTACTACGACCCCATCTTCCATGAGAGCTTCGCAGGCAAGCGCGGCGAGACCAGAAACTATCCCGGAGCCTATGCCGACGACCTGGCTACCGATCGCGCGCTGGCCTGGCTGGACCAGAAGCGCGACCAGCCTTTCTGCCTGCTCCTGTGGCATCAGTCACCGCATGCTCCTTTTTTCCGAGCCAAGAAGTATCTCGACCTCTATAACGGCGTGCCCATACCCACCCCGAATACGTTTTGGGATTACACCACCCGATTCCCCGGCAAGCCGAAGGCCTTTATCGACGCCAAGAACAAGATCGGCACCATGCAGACGGGCGACGGCGTCCGCTGTCTGGAAGAGCTGGTCAAGGACTACAACGCCGGCTTTGCCGGTGTCGACGACAACATCGGCCGCGTCCTGGAGTGGCTGGAAAAATCCGGCGAGCTGGACAACACCATCATTGTGCTGACCTCCGATCACGGATACTTCCTGGGCGAGTGGCAGGCGTTCGACAAGCGCTTCATGCACGAGCCGTCGATTCATACCCCCATGATGATCCGCTATCCAAAGGCGTTCCAGGCGGGCGGAAAGGTAGAGGAGATGGTGCTGAATCTGGACGTGGCTCCCACGCTGCTGGAGCTTGCCGGCGTTCCGGTTCCGGCTCATCTGCAGGGCCACAGCGTGGTCAAGCTGGCCCAGGGCAACCATGCGGGCTGGCGCAAGGACTGGCTCTATGAGTATTTTGAGTATCCTCGCGCCGAGTACGTGCAACCGCACCGGGGCGTGCGCACGGAGAGATACAAGTTCATCAACTACTACCTGGAGCCGCAGGAGTTTGAACTCTACGACCTGCAGGAAGACCCGGCGGAGCTGAAGAACCTCTACGGCGACCCACGCTACGCCGCCATCCAGAAGCACCTGGTCCAGCGCCTGGAAGAACTGCGGCGTGAAACGGGCGATGACGGCACCGTGCGCGTGCTGGATTCATAAGCCGCGCTTCTCGCAGAAGCCGCAGCGGAGATCCGTCTCAAGGGCCGGGATAGCCCTGCTCCACGGACAAGCCTCCCCAGCCTTGAAGGCTGCACGCTCCTTACTGTTGCGGAAGCAAGGGCGCCAGGCGCACAAGGTTGGTCAGAACGGTGCGCTCGTTATAGTCCATCCAGTCCAACTGCGGAGAGTTGAGCAACCTCCAGCGTTGTCTGGGCGGAAAGCTGCGCAGCTCACGGAAGAGCCGAATGACCTGCTGCCGCTGAGCGAGCGGCAAGGAGCCTAGCTGCTGCAGAGCTCCCCGCACCTGCGACCGTTGTTGGGGAGTCAGCCGCTCCATGGCCTCCACATGGGCCAGCGTCCGCTGCCGCTGAAGTGGCTGCATGGCATATAACTGCGCCAACCGCTGGTGCATTCGGTACTGTGCCTCAGGCGGGAGCAGGTCAAACCCAGGCTCCTTGTTGAGCGCCTGCTGCAATTGCTCCAGCGTCATCCAGCTATGCCGCTTCATCCACTGGGCGAGATGACCGCCATCTCCCTGCGGATTCGATCCGACCTGAGCCGGCCCCGACGGACGCAAGCCCGCATACGGGGCTGAGGTCTGATCCTGCTCCCCTGATCCCAGCAAATCCGCCAGATCCGCTGCGTAAGCCGTCCCCGCCGGGTAAGCCGGCACAGGGCTTCCCTGGGTCCACGCCATCCCTCCGCCGGCCGCCATCAGCAGCAGCCACACGGGCAGGATCCGTGTCCTCGCCCGTATCCTCATCCTCGCCCCGCTTCTGGAGCGGCGGAATGTCAGCTTCTTCCCCATGCTTGGATTCGATCCCGTTCCTCGTCCCGGCGGCAATGCCTCATCCTCTCCTGACTTCCGGCAACCACTCCCCTTCATCATCCTATCCAGACTTCAGGCGAAAGAACGCCTTCCTCCGGGCGAAAGATGATTCTCGCGCTGGCGGCTGGGCCGGGGAAGGTTCTGCCGTCAAGGCTGGGGATCTGCAGCTCCCGCACCTCCCGCACCTCCCGCAGCCGGCTGCCCGGCACGCCACCCCGTGCCACTCGAGATGCCTAAATTCCGGCCACTTGGTCTTGCCCCCTCGATGCACCGTCTTCAGCCTTCGGCACCTCAGCATCCCTTCCGGCGCTGCTTCTAGCTCAGCGGCGGCGCCGAGGAGCCATCGTCGGAGTCCAGCAACTGATCCATCTGCTTCAGGGCCTGTGCGTTTTTGTCCAGAATCTTCAGGTCTTTGACGGCCGGCGATATCTTAATCGCCACTGTCCGATGATGTCCATGGAACCCCAGAAAGCCGCCTCCACCGCCGGCAATCACCATCAGCGCCAAGGCGCCGGCCAGCACCGGGCGCAGACGGCGCCGGCTGCCGTAGAGAAAGAAGGAGCGAACTCGGCTCCAGAGCCCTGCCGGCCGCTCGGCCTGCGCCTGGCGCAACCGCGCATGCAATCTGCCGTCAAAGAACGCTGAGGGCTCCGGCGCCTCCCAGGTATCCATCAAGGCAGAGGTCGCCCGCAGTTGTTCCAACTCCGCGCGGCATGCCGCGCAGCCGGCCAGATGCTCCGCAACCCGGGTGGCCAGGTCCGGCACGGGTCTTGACACCGGATCGGGAACAGCATCGGACACGGCATCGGACACGGCATCGGAGAAGGGGCCGCGCGCCCCAGCAGCCCGCACCTTGGCCGCGAAAGATGCATCCAGCAACAGATCGGCAAAGTAGCCGCCGCAGGTCTTGCAGTTGATCTTCTGAACCATCCTGGTCATCATGTCTCCTTTTGAGCATTCCAATCCCGTCATCCCTTGCTGTGCGGGACTGCCCCGCTCTGCGCCCATGTCCGGCCTGTCTACAAAAACTCCTTCAGCTTCTCCCGCAACGTCTGGTAGGCGCGAAACAAAAGCGACTTGGTGGCGGATTCGGAGAGCTTCAGCACCTCGCCGATCTGCCGATAATCCATCCCCTGGTACTTGTGCATCAGCACGGCGGTGCGCTGCCGCTCCGGCAAGGCCATCACATGGCGGCGAATCGCCTCCATGCGTTCTTTCCGCAAAAGTTCCGCTTCGGCGCTGGGCGCATCATCGGCCAGATCCGGGGCCGTTCCCGTCTCAGCGTCCACCTCATCCAGATAAACCGCCGCCGCCGTGCGCTCATAACGCGTATCCCGGGCGTAGTTCACCGCCAGGTTGGTGGCGATCCGGTACAGCCAGGTGGAGAACTGAGCCTCGGCTCGGTAGGTCTCCCGGGCTCTGTAAACGCGCAGAAAGACATCCTGAGCCAGTTCTTCAGCCACCGCCTGGTTGTGCACCATGCGAAACATGAAGTGCACCATCGGCTTGCGGTACTTCGCCAGCAGAACGTCGAAGGCATCCATGTTGCCGGCCTTCAACTCCAGCATCACATGGGCATCGGCCAGCCCCGAGAAGTCGTTCCGAGCCATCGCCGCCCGGCGCTGTTCCGCCGCCAACCCGGAGCCCAACTCCGGCGTCTCACAGCTATCGGGCGGCAGAACGGGCAACACAGCCGCATCACCACACGGCAGAAGGTCCGCCGCCGGTCCCAGAAGCCCGGACTGAAGCGCCACCGCAGCCATACTCTCCTGAACACCAATTCGTTCCGCAGGTTGCGTGGAATCCTCCGCCTCGCCCACTTTTTGGCGGGTCTCGGGAGCAACGAGCGGATCTTCCGGCGGCTCTGGTTGCAAGGGGGGGCATTCGGACGTAATTGTAAC
>JAKART010000265.1 GCA_021819255.1 Acidobacteriota bacterium | reverse complement strand
CAGAATCTTTGCGCCTGGTTTCGCGTCTTGAAACAGTTCGATCGGCTCGAGATCTTCGCCAAGGGCGACGCGTCGCCCGTTAAGGTAGACGATCTGCGGAGATCCTCCAACCGAAGTGGCGTCGAAATGAAACCAAATGGTCGCGCCATTCAGGTCATAGCCATCAACGGATTTGGGAACCACGACCCATTGCCGGAACCAAAACGCATCTTCGGAGTAATGCGACCGCGGCGTTGCCACTAGCCAACTGGAGTCGTCCAAAGTGGGGCTCTCACCGTGAGCCAGGTCGGCAGCATGATAGCGCCATTCGCCAGCGGGGAGGTGATTCAGCTTACCCAGCCGCTCGAGTACTTCCTGAGCGAACGACGGCAATGAGCTAAAGATCGCTTTTTGCTGTTGAAGGATTTGCTGTCGCGCAGGGGGAAGCTGACTGACAGCGTCATTATGTGCCTGATTCTTCGGCTGCGAAGCGGATTGCGCGGCTGCACAACTCCACGCGAAGGCCACACAGGCTGCGAGGTTGAGCCATCGATTCAAAGTCATCTGTTCTCGTCTCCAACAACGTTCTGGTACAGATTCAGTATTAGGGCTGGAGGCCGTCTTCAAGGCTTTCCAGGCGTACTTGTTTCGGGGGAGCTTCGGTTAATTGGGTGCGGTGAGGTCGGTCTTGGGATGAGGAGAGAGGACCAGTGCTTTTCGGGGGTTCTGGTCAAAATCAAAGTCGTTCCTGAGATCGCCCAGAATATGCGCGTTCTCCCGTACCGCAGGACGCGGATCTGGCCGGCCGTCTGTTTTTGGATTGAGTCTTGCTCCGCCCATGAAGTCATCCTCGATGAACTTCAAATACGCATCAAAGCTCAAGATCTGGTGATCGATGGAGTGTGGCTTGGCATAGGGCGAAATCACGATCGCCGGAACGCGCAGTCCATAGCCGTTTTGGTCCACGACAGGAGGCGCCAGGTGATCGTAAAACCCGCCCCAATCATCCCAGGCAAGGAAGATCGCACAGTCTTTCCAATCAGGCCCCTGCATCACGGCGTTGATGAGAGTTGTCACCCACGTTTGTCCCTTGGATATCAGGGCGGGTGGATGTTCGCTCTCCGCGAAGCTTGGGGCAATCCATGACACTGAAGGCAGAGTGCCATCGTGGGCTTGCTTGAGGAAGTTGGCGATGGGTTGATCACGATTCAATTGATCATCATTCTTGACGGTATCGAAATACGGTAGAGGGTTCCAGATCCCAGGGGTACAGAACTTCTCACTGTTTGTATCGCCTTTGCATCCCGGACCACCCGGGACAACATAATAACCCCAAGTCACGTGATACTTGTGGAGGAGATAAGTGACATCCGTCCATGCGTAAATGGGCGGAGTTCCCACAGGGCCGTTGCGCTCAAGGCCGGCTTGCGTGTGCCGACGAAAGGTGTCGTCCGGGACGGCACCGGGATTATCCAGCGCATTGGAACAGCTCATGGGGTCGTTGTGCCGGGTGCAATAGGCGGACCACGCAGAGATTTCGTACAAATGAGCCGGAAGACTCCAGGAAGCATTCGGCTCGAACATGTGGTCCTGCAGCACATACGTCTTGGCATAGGACCAATAATTGGGTATATCGCGTCCATCATGGTAGCCCATCACATCCGGCAGAGCTGTGCCCACGCAGGCAGGATCCGCGGCGGCTCGGCATCCCTTCCTGCCTTGCTCTGCGGCGATCATGAAGCCATCCATCTTGCCGTTATCCATGTCTCGGATAGAATCAACCGCCATATGCGGTCCCCCGCCATTCCTGTCGTGGTCATCATGATAGGGACTTACGCACTGTCCTGTCTTCAGGTCGGGGTTGCAGACGGTGAACGCGCCATCCTTGGTTGGCAAGCCGTCGGCTCCGGGGAACGTCCCAAAGTAACTATCAAAGGAGCGATTCTCCTGCATGATGATAATGATGTGGCGAATCTTGTGAATTCCCTGAGGCGCTTCCGGCTTGCCTTGCGCATGACAAAGCACGGTCAAGCTCGCTGCGGCGAGAACCACGGGGCCTGCGGCCTTATACATATTTCCCTCCCGAGACCATGAGGCCTCAGCTTACGGTTGCGAACGATGGTTGATATCTCGCCGGAGATTGTTTCGCAGAGGCCAGATGGTGAAACGGAAAGACTTTCCCGCTGCGATCCCAAGGTTGCGCCAGCCACGCTTGAACAGGAACCCTGCTGCCCGCTCCGGCGCTCCAGCCGGAACGCCAGCGGCAAGGTTTCTGCCCAGCACTCTCGAAGCTGCCCGGCGGCCGCACCATGCCGTTCTCTCCTTTCTGGACCGGCTGCTCTGTTCGCCGCAGTCGCGCGCCCGGAGACTCAGTCCCACGCACCTGCGTTCATTCAAGGGCCTAAATCGATCCCTCGGTCGCTCAAGCTAGGCTATTGTCGGAACACCCTGCCAAACCGGCGGGGTGTGCCACTCGAAGAGCTTTTGCTTGAGCTCCTCAACCTTGGCTGCATAGCTGGGGAGTAAAGCGAGATTGTTCAGCTCTTGCGGATCCGAGGAGAGATCGTACAACTCCGGCATATCGTCAACCCAGTAGGTGTATTTCCAGCCGCCATCGCGGATCATGTACTTGGCAGCGCTGTTGCCCAGGCTGAACTCGGCGAAGACGGGACCTGGGTCCCGCGTTGAAGCCGGATCGCGAACCAGATCGGCGAAGCTCTTGCCATCATGCGATCCCTGGTCTGGAATGCCGCAGAGATCCGTCAACGTGGAGGAGAGCGAGACCAGGCTGACAGGCGCATGGCACACCGCCGGTGAAGCGCCGGGAAGTTTGAACATCAGCGGCACGCCGCAGGATCCTTCATAGAACTGGAATTTGTTCCATAGCCCCAGGTCGCTCAGCATCTCGCCGTGATCTGAGGTATAGATCACGATCGTGTTTTCCTCAAGCCCGAGCCGCTTGAGGGCCCCAAGCACTTCGCCTGCGCAGTGGTCTGTTTGGGCGAGGTTGCCATAGTAATAAGCGATTCGCTTCTTCGCCTCAGGAGCCTGAAGCAGCTCAGGAGTATGCGGGCAACGTACGATGTAGTCACGAACGCGCCTCGGCATCGCATCCAGGTGGGCTTTGCCCCAGGTGGGGGAGAGGCTCATCTCCTCCGGGGTGAACATCCCGGCAAATGGCTGGGCCGGCATGAAGGGATCGTGCGGCTTGAGGAAGGAAGAGATCAGGAAGAACGGCTTGTCCTGCTCGGCATAGGTTTCGAGGAACCGGACGGTCTCGCTGGATACGAACTCCTCAAAGTGCTCCTCCTGCGGCATGATCGACGGCCGGCCCACAGCAACGGATCCCAAGCGGTGGTCAGGCGTGCGATGTCCCTTCCAGGGATCGCCTCGGCGCCAAAGGCTTCTGATCTGTGGCTGCCCCGCTCCCGAGTTTGGGGCGCCCAACTCGTTTGCATAGAGCTGGGCTGCCGGCCCAATCGCCTGAAACCAATCGTTGAACTCCAACTGATACTGGAATCCGTGAAGCTGCGCATCGACTGCGTGCATCTTGCCGATGAGCCCCGTGAAGTACCCGGCATCCCCAAAACGAGTCGGCATGGTGGCGAACCGAGGACCGTAGGGCCGCTCCATGGCGTCGTGAAGATTGTGGCTATAAAGCCCGGTCATCATGGATGCTCTGGAGGGCGCGCATACCGGATTATTGCAGTAGGCGTTGGTGAAGCGAACGCTCTGCTGCGCAAGCTGGTCCAGGTTGGGCGTCTTGGCGACCGCATCCCCGCAAACGCCCATGCAGCTCCGCTTGTGCTGGTCTGCCATGATCAGCAGAACATTGGGACGGTTCTTGGTTGGAGCGGCGGCTTCCGTGTTCTCCTGAGCCGGAGAAGGCGTTGAGATTGCGGATAGGGTTGCCGCCCCAGCAGTAGCAAGAAAGTCTCTTCGATTCACGATATTCAAATCTCCACGGGAAAAGCGGTTGTACAGCGCCAAGGCTCTCGTGTGGTGTGCTCTGCCCTTCAACTGCACCTGCTACAGGACTATACCGAGATTCATCAGGAAGGGACGCGCCTGACAAGGTGGTATCACCGTGCAAAGACGTTGAAAAGTTCGTGGAGCGCGATAAGGTCCGCGAGGTCAGCAAGATAGAGATGCCGCGCTCCATTCGGAGCGGTGACCTTTACACCGGACTTCAAGTCATCTCCCGCTGTCCTTCTTGGTGATCGGCTACTGGCCGGATCCCGAACGAACCCTCTGCGCCGCACGGGTCGCAGTCTTATCGCAAAGGATCGTCCGAAAGCTTCCGCTCAGGAACCGCATGAAACGTTTTGGCAGCCGGCAGGCTGCGGTCATTCCAGGCCTCGGCCAAGGCGGCCATGGTCACTTTGCGGAGCTGAAGTGCTCCACCACAGGGATGGCGTTGGGAGCGCTTACGCCGATCGACTCGGTTCGGAGGATCAACTGGAATCTTCCTATGGTTCCGTCCG
>JAKART010000264.1 GCA_021819255.1 Acidobacteriota bacterium | reverse complement strand
GAAGTCGCCCTCGGGCAGAGTCAGCAGCATACCTGTCCAGTCTACCTGCCGCATGCCGGACTCACTTCCCTTGGCTACTCCTCCAGCTCCTCCACCGGGCGCTTGGAGGTGGCGATGATCTTGTCCGCGATGGCGCTGGGGACAAAGTCATAGTGATCCATCTCCATGCGGAAGCTGCCTTCGCCGCGGGTCATCGAGGTCAGGGTGGTTCCGTAGCTCAGCATCTCGGCCAGCGGTACCTGCGCGCTCACCACGGCGCGTTGGCCCTGCGTCTCCATGCCCTGCACTCGGCCCCGGCGGCTGTTCAGGTCGCCCACCACGGCTCCGGCGGCGGCGTCGGGGATGTCGATCTCCACCCGCATGATGGGCTCCAGCAGCGCCGGCCGGGCCTGCTCCATGCATGCCCGGAACGCGAGACGGCCGGCAATCTTGAAGGCCATCTCGCTGGAATCCACCTCGTGGAAGCTGCCGTCAAAGACCGTGGCGCGGAAGTCCACCATCGGATGGCCGGCCAGGTGGCCGCGCACAGCCGTCTCCTGAATCCCCTTTTCGATGGCCGGGACGAACTGGCGGGGGATGGCTCCGCCGAAGATATCGTTGATGAACTCAAAACCGGCGCCGCGCGGCAACGGCTCCATGCGGATCTTGCAGTCGCCGAACTGGCCGTGGCCGCCGCTCTGCTTCTTGTGCCGGCCGTGGCCGGTCGCCGCGGCGCGGATGGTCTCCCGGTAGGGAACTTTGGGGCTCTTGAGCGTCACCTCGGTGTGGTAGCGGCGGCGCAGCTTGGAGACCACTGCTTCGATGTGCATCTGGCCGGCGCCGGCCAGCAGAAAGTCGTTGGTCTGGGGGTCGCGGTAGAAGCGCAACAGCAGGTCTTCTTCCATCAGCTTGTGCAGCGCGGGCGCCAGCTTGTCCTCATCCGCGCGCGATTTGGGCTCGATCGCATAGGTCATCGCCGGCTCCGGCGCGGGGACGGCGTCGATGCGCAGATCGTGGCCCTTCACGCCCAGCGTGTCGCCCGCCTGGGTGACGCGCAGCTTGGCTACTACGCCCAGATCGCCGGCGTGCAACTCGGCAACCTCCACCAGCTTCCTGCCCTGCATCACGCCGATGTGGGTCAGGCGCTCCGCCTCTCCACGGTTGTAGTTCTCCAGTGAGATCTCATTGCGAATGCAGCCGCTGATCACTTTGAAGAAAGAGATGCGGCCGGCAAACGGATCCACCAGGGTTTTGTAGACGAAGAGGGTCGCGGGCTGGGCGTCGTCGACCGAGCACAGGATGGTGTCGTCGCCGCTCTCGGTCTGGGCTCCGGCAACAGCCTCCGGCGCCCCAGCCGAGGCGCCGTTCCCGCCGACCTTGCCGTTGCCGCGCGACAGCGTCCCGCGCAGCGTGTGCGCCGCGATCGGCGGGCGCTCATGCGGGGACGGCACGTACACCTCGATAAAGTCCAGCAGGTGATCCGTGGCCACATTGGACAGGGCGCTGGTGTACAGGATGGGAAAGATGCGGTCCTCACGGATGGCCTCATGGATCGCCCGCACCAGGTGCTCCCGGGGAATCGTACCCACGGCGAAGAACTCCTCCATCAGCTCGTCCTTGCCCTCAGCCACCAGCTCCACCAGGGCCTCATGCGCTGCCTTGGCCGGGGCTTCCAGTTCGGCGGGAATGGGGCCGCGGACGCCGATGCCATCGCTGCGCGGGGTATACAGGAAGGCCTCCATCGTCACCAGATCCACCACTCCATGGAAGCCCTGCTGGCCGACGATGGGAAGCTGCACCGGGATCACCTGACGGCCAAACCGTTCGCGCAGCCCTTCCACCAGCAGATCGCGCTCGGCCTCGGAGGCCGTCCTGGCATGATCCGCCTGGTTAATCACCAGCACGCGCGGCAGGTTCATCTCCTCCGCGAACTTCCATACCGTGCTCGTGACGCTTTCGACGCCGTTCTGGGCGTTGATCACCACCGCAGCCGCTTCGGCGGGGACCATGGCCGCGCGAGCTTCATAGACGAACAGATGGAAGCCGGGCGTATCGATCAGGTTGATGCGCGTTCCGTGCCACTCTGCAAAGGCTACGGCGTTGGACATGGTAATGCCCCGGGCAATCTCTTCTTCCTCGTAGGCGGTCACCGCTCCGCCATTGTCGGTGGGCGTGCGGGCGGTCTTGAGCATCGCGGAGATCAGAGCGGTCTTGCCGCAGTGTGAGTGCCCGACGAGCGCAATGTTGCGGATATCTGAACTGGCATAACTCTTCATCCCCATCCCCATCTCCTTGGCAACGTTCGCTCAGACGCTTCCGGATGGTCAGCGGCGGAGGCGGTCGCTGCCAACGTTCTCGGAAGACCCATCGTCAACCACGCCATTCTAGATCGCAAATCGCCGGATTGCAGTGCCGGCTTCTTGGCATGCCCGGCGACGGCTCTTCCGCCTATCGAGCCTGCGGCGAAGGCGAAGCGAAGCTGGAAGAAGGCGCGGAGCCGGAAGAGGGGTCTTGGGCGGAAGCCGGAGCCGAGTCGGCCACGCCGGCCAGAATGTCCCGCAGGCTGTGCAGTTGCGCCGGGCTCATCAGCACCACGGCATCCTTACCGCAGTCGGCGGCAAAGGCGCCACGCCCTTTCAGGAAGGGAGGCACAGTGTCACCCCCCCGCCAGCGCACCCGCCAATCCCCGCTGGGCTGCCGGGAGAGAACGGTAAGCCTGCCCCCGGGCTGCTCGGCGTCGGCCATGTAGTCGGGTTCGAAGGCGCAGGACCTCACTCCATCCACCGGCTGCCCCATGGACCGGATCTGGCGCACAACGAACCCCGTGGAGAGGGGATTCTGCGCCCACTCGGCGATGTTGGCATCCCCCGGGGCGAGACGGAGAACATCGCCGGCGCGCAGCGGCCAGGGAGGAACCGCAGCCTTGGGATGGTTGAGATCCCCGCCCCAACGGAACCACCACACGCCTGCGGCAACGGCCAGAATGGCGGGAATGAGAGTGCTGAAGATCAACAGCGGTCCAGGGCGCCGGGTAGACATGCTCCCGTCGAGGATATCGCAGGGGCCCGTCCGGGTGTTGCGCGGCGACGCCAAGCTTCACGGCTCGGCCAAACGCCGAGGCCGGCCCTTTGGCTCAGGCGTAGATCGCTGCCTCAAACTGCTCTATCAATGCCTGATCCCACTGGTGAGTGTGCCGCCGCCAACTCTCGCCTTGTTCCTGAAGGTAGTTGGGGAAGTTGCTTCTGCAGAAGCTGAGCCGGGCGGCAAAGTCAACGAACGCCTGAGCGGCGCCGTCGATGTAGAGCACGCACTGCTCTCCGGAGCGCGACCACTGGATGCTGGCCAGGCGCTGCCTCTCCGGCTCAGGCAGGAAAGAGCGGTTGTAGATCAGCATGGCATCCAGCACACTTTGTTCCGAAACCTCTTGCCCGCCCGGCTCCAGAACTCCTTGTACTCGCGGTTGCCGGGAGCGATCACAGGCGTAAAGATAGCCTGCCGGCCCCTCGTCCTCAAAGATCGCCGTCCAGGGAGCCAGCGGGGAGTCGGAGCAGAGAAAAGCGCGGCCGGCGGTAAAGGTAAGAGAGTCCATTCTTCCAAAGTGTAGCGGATCGGTCCTTGGCTGCAATTTCAAAACCGGGAAGCGCAGCCCGGGTGAGGCAAGCCCGCCCAAGCGAAGCAGTTCTGCGTCTCATTGCCTGCACCGCTACCTGGCCGGCCACGCCCCAAAGCAAGAGCCTGCTTCGGCCACCTGCGCCGGCCGGCAGGGTCCTTCCTCCGCAATCCGATACACTTGCTCAAAGAATGAGATTGCGTGGGTTCTCCATCGAGCGGCCGCAACGAGTCGCTGCGCTGCTCCTGCTGGTTCTTCTCGGCCAGTGCCTGTGGACCATCGGTCACCAGCCTTTGGACGCCAACGACTTCCGCTACGCTCGCTGCGGGCGAGAGATGTGGGAGCGTCCGTCCATTCTGCAGGGCTACTTCACCACCTGCGGCAACCTGAACGGTGACGGCGTGCTGGCCTACCGGCTGGCCGGCTTTCCCCTCACCGCGCAGCGCGTTCTGTTGCTGAGCATCGACCACCTTCGCAAGCCGGCCGACCGGCTCTACGCCAACGGCAGCCTCAACGGCACCACCTGGGAGGCGCGCCACGAACTCAGCTTTGTCAAATATCTACTGCGTCTGCCCTTTGTCCTGTTTGCGGTATGGCTGGGAGGAGGGTTGTGGTGGGTGGCCAAACGACTGTTTGGCCCCGAGGGCGGAGCGTTCGCCCTGGCTCTCTACGTCTTTTGCCCCGCCGTCGTTCGGTACGCCACCCGTCCGAACAATGAAGTCCTCGCCATGTGGGGCCTCTATGGGCTCATCTATACCTCCATCGGCGTAGGCCACGCCCTGCAGGGGCCCAGCCGGAAGTGGCGGCCGCGGATCATCCTGCTGACCGTGGCTCTGGGACTGACCGCGGCCGCCCATCTGCTGGCCGGCATTGTGGGATTCCTGGCCGGGATGGG
>JAKART010000263.1 GCA_021819255.1 Acidobacteriota bacterium | reverse complement strand
GCGTAGCTCGGTAACCTCTCAGCCGGCAAGGGCAATAACTGGGATTTGACTGCGATGGCCGGCCGGGCGGATCAAGGCGCATTCGCCAATAACGGCAATCCTGAGTTGAATGTGGATGTTCAATATCTTGCATTCACCCGGTACGCTTTCCGCCAGCACTTGTTATGGCGCACCTTCGGCATCGGATATCACGATGGCAGAACCGGCGTCCTGAAAGTAGACAATCGTCCCCTTGCGGTCCGCCAGGCAGACCACAAAAATATCCGCCTGGGCACCTACGGCGGAGACTTGATCGCATCCATTCCGGCTCGAAATGTAAACTTCGACCTGGTAGGCTGGGGATTGCTGCAGAACGGCAACTGGGGAGTACAACAGGATCGTGCGTATGCATGGCTGCTTGAAGGAGGAGCGCAGCTTACCCGCGTTCCCGGCGGGCCTTGGATTCGTGGCGGGTGGTCCGCGAACAGCGGCGACAATACCCCGGGTAACAGCAGGCACTCTACGTTTTTCATGATTCTTCCTTCACCTTATATTTACGCTCGCGCCCTTTCCTATAACATGATGAACAACAAAGACGGTTATGTGCAGCTCATTGACAGGCCAACCAAGCGTATTGAGCTGCGCACCGATCTGCACTGGTTGCAGCTAAGCTCGAGCAAGGATCTGTGGTACCAGGGTGGGGGCGCATTCAATGACACGTCGTTCGGTTACATTGGTCGTCCGAGCGGAGGCTATTTCTCCTTTGCCTCCATTGCGGACATCACCTGCTACTGGCAGCTCACATCCCGCCTTTCCTTCAATACCTATTACTCCTACACCAGCGGAAAGAGCGTTGTACGCAGCGACTACCCTTCAGGAAGCACCGGCCAGTATGGTTTCGCCGAACTGATCTACCAATGGGGTCTTCCCCAGAGGGTCGACAAATAGCTCAACTTGCAGTCTCCATCCCATGATCCGGTCTCGTGGAAAGAGAACACGAACAGAGCGAGGGTGGGTCCGTCGAACGGCCCCGCTCCCTCCCGGGAGACAAAGCCGTCTTTGCGCTCACGCCTTACATCTCCCAGACTCTGAACGGCAGAACGCCGGCATTGTCGCGCTCCAGCGCATGGGTCCGGTCCGGATTGGCAGGGTCAAACCGCACCACCACGGCCTTGCCTTCACCCACCTCCCGCATCCACCGGCTGCCCTCCGAGTCGGAGCAGGGAACACTCCTCAGATACCCACCAAAGAACTCTTCCTTCAAGGCAAAGTAGTAGGGATACTCCACCTGACAAGTCTGCGCCGCTGTTCCCTGAACCAGTTCATCGCAGGGAACCATCTTTCCCTCCAGCAGCTTTGCCGTCGCGGTTGGCCATCCGGAGGCGCTCTGCAGATCCCGCTGCCGGGAACGCCGCCGAAAATATCGAAAGATCCAGCCCACCAGGATCGAGTCCCTCATGCCAATGGATTCTAACAAGGTTTTTGCGCCGGTCGCCGGGGCTTTGCCATCGGCCCGCAGGGCGCCTCAAGCGCCGCGAAAGACCAGACCTCCGCCACGGGCAACCTCTCTTTTGGAAGAGCCGTTCTCCAGCAGAAATCAAGGATCTCAGGCTGGTAAACCATTCTGGCGGAGAGCGAGACGCCGCGGAGCTCCATTGGAAATCTGGGTTCACCGCCCTTCAGCCGCCTGGCGTCGCGTGTTGTGTCGTGTATCGTTGGAAGCAATCACCGTTTGAATCCTCCAACGGAGGTGACTCTGATGAAGCGGTTCTCTCGATATCATCCTGGCGAGGAGATCTCCCCCGGCCGTTCCCACTGGACGGTACGCTGCCGGGCTGGAGTTTTGGCCGGCGCCCTGGCGTGTGCTCCAGGCTGCGCCCACAGGACGCCCGCCGCCGTTGCACCTCCCCCGCCTCAGGCCGTTATCCAGCGCGTCACACAGGCCAGGCAGGTCTTTCTCTCCAACGCCGGCGCCAACGACTACTTCAACGGCCAGATTCCCGGGGCGCCCAACGTCGTCTACAACGAGCTTTATGCGGCGCTCCAGCGGTGGGGCTACTTTCATCTGGCGGACTCGCCCGACCACGCTGACCTGATCTTCCAGGTACGCGGCACTGAGTCCATGCCGAAGATCATTACTCCCGCCTACGGATGGTCCACGGGACGCCAGCATCAGCCTTATCTCCAACTTGTCATCTTTGACCCAGGCAGCGACCGAGCCAATCCCATCCCTATCGACACGATCAAGGTGCGGGCCGGGCGCGGAGCCAGTGTTCCCAAAGGCAAGATCGCGCTGGCTCAGTCCATCGAGTGGCTCAACTATCAGCTAAGCACGCGGGTCTCCCGACCCCCCGTCCGATCCTCTGGATTAAGCCCGAATACCGCTCTGCGACCGTCCCTGGAGACGCTGCTCCGCGCCGTTGGACCCATTCCTCCTCAATTCCTCAACGCCAGGAAGGTGTATCTGGAAGCCGGCTGGCCGGTAACAGATCCTGCTCCCGTCAGAAGGAATGAAATCAAGGATCTGCAAGCGGACCTGTCCGCCTGGGGCTACTACCAGTTCGTTCAAACACCACAGGCCGCCGATGTCGTCTTTCACCTTAACAATGATCCTGAAAATGGAGTGGCTATTCTAGTTACTCTTCCAGGCAGCAAGGTGATCCTGTGGGCGATCGACGACCCTCACTTCGGTTTTGACAACAATTTGGCCAAAGTGGATCAAAACCTGGTCACGCTCCTCAAGCAGATCCATCATCTCCCTTTGACTGGAGCAGAGAAGGCTGCCTTGCGCTGAGGCGCGGCGCTGGAAGTCTTGAACATCCACCATCAACTCCGGCGCCGACATCCGAGCCTTTCGGATACGCCTCAACCCCGCCATCTCGGCAAAGCTTGAGGCGTCCGCTGTGCATGGATCTTCCGCCCGAGGCGGGGGATCCGTAAACTAGCGCTATGGCCGCCGAGTTCACCCATCTCCACCTGCACACGGACTACTCGCTGCTGGACGGGGCCTGCGACGTTGATAAGCTGGCAAAACATCTTGCTCATCTTGGCCAGACGGCTGCCGCTATCACCGACCATGGCAACATCCACGGCGCTGTTCACTTTTTCGATGCGCTGAAGAAGAAGAATCTGAAGCCGATCCTGGGCTGTGAGCTTTACGTCTGCAAAGAGGACTCCCATCTGCGCGAGCACGCCGACCCGGACTCCAAGTACAACCATCTGCTGGTGTTGGCAGAGAATGAGGCAGGCTACAAAAATCTGGTTCGGCTCACCAGCGAGGCCGCCCTGCACGGCTTTTACAAGAAACCTCGGGTCTCCAAGTCGTTTTTGGCCAAACACACGGAAGGACTGATCTGCTTCTCCGGGTGTCTCGCCGGTGAGGTGAGTCAGCACCTGATGGCGGGAAACTACGATCTGGCCAAGCGAACCGCCGGCGAATTGGAGACGCTCTTCGGACGGGGAAACTTCTTCCTTGAGATCCAGGATCACCATTTGGAGCCGGACAAAGCTGTCACAGAAGCCATGTTCCGCCTGGAAAAGGACCTGGATATTCCGCTGATTGCCACCAATGACTCGCATTACATCGAGGATCAGGACTCCCGGGCTCACGAGGTTTTACTTTGCGTTCAAACCGGGGGGAGTATGAACGACCCCAAACGCTTCAAGTTCGACACTCAGGAGTTCTATGTCAAGAGCGCTGAACAGATGCATCGCCTCTTCGCTCATGCGCCCCAGGTCTGTACCCGCACCATGCAATTTCCGGAGCGCTGCCGGCTCGAGCTCTCCAAGGTAAAGAATCCCTTTCCCGAGTTCGATTGCCCCGACGGAATGGATCTGGATGCATACTTCGAGCAGGTCTGCCGGGCTGGCTGGCGTCACCGCCGTGAGACCGCAATCAGACACCTGCAAGAGACCGGCAAGCTTCGCCGCTCCATCGCCGACTATGAGGCCAGGCTTCAACGCGAGATTGAATGCATCCAGCAGATGAAGTTTCCAGGTTATTTCATGATTGTATGGGACTTCATTCGCTATGCAAGAGAGCAGGGCATTCCCGTGGGCCCGGGCCGTGGTTCGGCCGCCGGCTCGCTGGTGGCCTACGTCATGGAGATTACCAACATTGATCCGTTGCAAAACGATCTGCTTTTTGAGCGATTCTTGAATCCCGAGCGGGTCTCCATGCCGGACATTGACATTGACTTTGACATGAATCGCCGCGGCGAGGTCATCGAGTACGTCCGGCGCAAGTACGGAAACGATCAGGTAGCGCAGATCATCACCTTCAATACGATGGCCGCCAAAGCGGCAATCAAGGATGTTGGCAGAGTCCTGGACATGCCCTATGGCGAGGTGGACCGCATCGCCAAACTCATCCCCACCACGATTGGCATCACCATTGAACAGGCTCTCCAGGAAAACCCTTTGTTGGCTTCGGCGTATGACGCTGACCCGAAGATCAAGGAACTCATTGACACGGCTCAGCGCTTGGAGGGTCTGGTGCGCGGCGCCGGCGTACACGCCGCAGGGG
>JAKART010000262.1 GCA_021819255.1 Acidobacteriota bacterium | reverse complement strand
ACCCTGAGTTCCAGGGACTCCCAGAACAGCTGCAAGACCTTGCCTTGCACATGATTGCCGCGCATCACGGCTACGCACGGCCCACAATCGCCACCAACAACTGCGCAGACGCGCCTCCTTCGATGCTGGAAGAACGCGCCCGTGAAGTCGCCCTGCGCTTTGCCCGCCTGCAAAAACGCTGGGGCCCGTGGGGACTGGCATGGTGGGAGGCGATGCTGCGCGCTGCCGACGTGCAGGCTTCGCGCGACAACGATACGAGGGAGCAGATCTGATGGCCGAATCAAAAATCCCCGTGGACCTGTTCAACCCCGGCCAGGTGTTCGCCTGCCTCGGCTTCATGGAACTGGCCGAGGTCCTGCTCGGCGACGCCGAGGCAGGGTTCGACTGGAGCGACCCGGGGCAGGTCTGGTTTCTCCTGAAGGCGCAAGGCAACACAACTCCCGTGGAAGCCGCTCTCGATTATCTGGCAAGCGCCTCCGCCGAGCGAGTCACGCCTGCCGGATATGTCGACCCGCCTAGAAAAAAGGTTGAAGCTGACGACGAGGATGAGGCGGACGAGGCGGACGAGGTGGATGAAGACGCCGACATGGAAGGCCCCACGCCAGCGGCCCGCAACTCAGAGACCTTTCCCGCGAAAGTCGCAAACGCCCTATCATTGCCAGTGCGTTTGTCAGCCCCGGGCAGACCGTCCATTGAACTGGGCCACTGGGCGGACGGCTCGAGCCGCAACACCTTCAAACTATATTCGGGCAACCGCTCCGCCAAACGCATCGCCCAAGCGATGCTTACGGGCACGCCCAAGAAGCACAAGGGCAAGAAAGCTGGGAAGCTCGAATATAAGGGCATCGTCCAACTTTGGCAAGAAAGCAAAGCGGCTCTCGCCGCTAAGCCCTTTGACGTGCTAACTCCGCTCGGCGGCAGCTTCAATTTTGATCCGCGTGGCGCCTGGACGGCGCTGGATGCCGGGTATTCGCCGGATATGCAGAAACACGGCGTCGCTGCATCGCCGCTGGTAAATCTGCTCGCGGCCTATGGCCTAGAGCACACACGCCCGGTGGAGAGTGGCGTCCGTCAAGTGCGCTATTGCGCGTGGAGTGGTCTGCTGCCAGTCAGTCTGGCACGCGTGGCATTCCAGGGCGGCATCCCTTCACTGCCGGCAAGAAGCTTCCGCTTCGAGCTTGCCCTGTCGGGCAAGAACAAGGTCGTCACTTTCGCCCAACAGGAGAATACACATGAGCGCCCCTGAAATCACCGTAACTAACGAACTACTCGACCAATGGGCCACCGACCCAAACGGCCCCGTCGCATTGCACTTAAAACAGAAACTGCTGCCCGTGGAGGGCGAGGGCGGAGTGATCTTTCCGCCAACCTATGCGGACATCGGCTACAACATCGACACGTTGTCCGACGGCACCAAGGTGGCGACCATCGACAGCGTGGGCTCCCAAGCCAACCGTATGGAGCCGATCTTCAAGCAAGCGGACTACGCAGCGTTGATTCCACAAATCGAAGTCGAATACGCACAGGACAAGCGGGTTTCGATACTCGAAGTCGGCCACCGGCTGGGCGATGCACTGATTCGCTCGTCCGACCTCAAGGACGAGGCGCGAAAGGCGTTCAAGGCACTGCTTGATTCCGGCGATGCCGAGCCCATGGCCAAGCTCGCGCCGACTTCGCTCGTATTTGGTGTCTGGGACTCCCGCGATACTTACGCCAAGCTGCCACGCCTCATCCAGTCTGTGATCCGGGCTTGGGACGTGGATGTGCTGAAGTGCTCGGCGCAATACAATCCGCCCATTGATTACAGCGCGCTCGAAGTGTTTAGCGACGAGGAGAAGGCCAAGCAAGAGGGGGACCCCAAAAGCCCGCTGGCCAAGCGAGGATTCGTTCACGTGCCAAGCGGTGCAGCCCCGGGCGGCATTCTGTGTCGCAACGGCATTGTTCAGGACATCACCATCAACCTGATTGCGTTACGTAGGCTGCAAGCGGGAAAGCCAGAGAGCACGATAAAGCTGCGTCGCTACCTGCTCAGCCTGTCTCTAGTGGCGGCCACTGCGCCGCTGGACGGCTTTCTGCGGCAAGGCTGCCTGCTGGTCCCAGACACGGCTGCATCGTGGCAGGTCATCGACCGCGACGGCCAACGAAGCGTGGCCAGCACGCTTACCCATGACCTTGCGAAGGGTTACGCAACCGCCAAAGCGGCAGCATTCGGTGTAGGCGCGTCAAAGGCGGGCGACCAAGCCGTGAAGTTCAGCAAGGACTTGGCGAAAGCCGACGCTGCAGCGACGACGAAAAAGTCTGCTGGCGGAAGGGGTAACAAGAACAAGGAGACGAAGGCTGAATTAGCAGAAAGCGCGAGCGATGAGGCCAGCGAGTAATGACTCACGCCCTTCTGATTTCCGTCCGCTTCCACGACGGCCGCTACCACGGCAAAGGCGATTGGCCGCCGTCGCCCGCGCGTCTGTTCCAGGCGCTCGTGGCGGCAGCGGCACTCCCGGGGCTGGACGACGCCAAACGTGAAGCGCTGAGGTGGCTGGAACAACTCGACGCGCCTACCGTCGCAGCGCCCGCAGCACTCCAAGCAAAAACAAACGTCGGTCTGTTCGTACCGAATAACGATCTGGACGCTATGGGCGGCGACGTCCGGCGCATCGGGGACATCCGTAGCGCCAAGCACGTCCGCCCACGTCTGTTTGACGCCGCCGTACCCCTGCATTACATCTGGCGCCTTGATGGAAAGGAAAGCCATGCCGAGTGCATCTGCGACATCGCCAACGGCCTCTACCAGCTTGGCCGCGGCGTGGATATGGCTTGGGCGGTTGGCGAGCTGACCGACGAGAAAGGGGCAGAAGAACTGCTGAAGGATTATCCCGGCGCTTTCTATCGGCCATCCAAGGGCGGCACAGGCCTGGCGTTGGGCTGCCCTTGCCCTGGTTCGCTTGCCAGCCTGGAGAAACGACACAAGGCGAACGCCCACCGCTTCTCGCGTGTCAACGGCAAAACCCAGTTTGCGAAAGCACCTGGGCCGCGCTTCCGCGCGATCCCCTACAACAGCCCGCCGGCGCGCCTTCTCTTTGAGCTGCGTTACACCACCGCACCCGGAGCACCCTTTGCCCCCTGGCCGTTAGAGAGCGCAGCGAAATTGGTGCAGGAGCTGCGCGATCGCGTGGTTGCCAAATTCGCTCGGCTAAAGTCGGGAAGCCCCCTCGACGAAGGCACGATTAGCAAGGTCCTGATCGGCCGCGGCGCCACCGAGGCCGACAAGGCACTGCGCATCTGCATCATCCCGATACCATCCATCGGCCACATCCACGCCCACCCCGGAATCCGCCGCGTGCTGGTGGAGGCGCCGCCGGATTGCCCCGTCCGGCCGGACGACTTGGCCTGGGGCTTTGCGGGCTTGGAAGTTGTCGCGCCTGTCTGCGACCAGAAAACCGGCGAGATCCTCTCCTCACCGGTCGAACTGGCGCAGGCGGAGGATGACTCCATGCTGGCGCACTACGGTGTGGGGGAAGAGAACGCTGCCCGTCTGTGGCGTAGCGTCACGCCCCTCGCCCTGCCGAAAGATACGAAGCGGCGGCGCAATCCTCCTCCAGATTCACATGAGGGAGCCAAGGGTGGCAAAGAACATGTCGACGAAGAGCCGTGCGTCTGCCACGCTGTCCTGCAGGCCCTGCGCCATGCCGGCCGGCGTCAGAAAGCCGTCGGCATCCGCGTGCAACGTGAACCATTCTCTGCCAGGGGCGAACGCGCCGAGACCTTCGCCGGCGGTACGCGCTTTTCCGGGCGCCGGCTCCGGCACGTAGAAATCGAATTCGCCGAGGCCGTCAGCGGTCCACTGATTCTGGGTAACGGGCGCTACAGCGGTCTGGGCCTGATGGCGCCGGTTCAACAGGCAGAGGGCGTACAGGCGTTCGAAATTCTGGACGGCTTGTCCGCCGACGCCAACCCTTTTCAGTTGGCGAACGCTCTGCGCCGTGCCGTCATGGCGCGTGCTCAGGAATACCTGCAGACTCCGCTGCCGACATTTTTTTGCGGCCATGAGGCAGATGGACATCCCTCGCGTGCGTCCACCTCTTCGCATCTCGCCTTCGCATTCGACCCAGCCCGCACCAGGCTCCTGATCCTCGCCCCTCATCTTCTGGATCGGCGTTCCGCCACGTGCGAGGAGAGGGAGAATCTGACGATCCTCGACCGCGCACTGAAGGGTATGCATGAGCTTCGGGCAGGCAGGTCCGGCCTCCTCGCTCTGCGCCGCCGCATTGTGGATCCGGAGAGGGATCCGCTGTTTGCTCCCGCCCAAGAGTGGGTCTCGGTAACGCCCTACCAAGTCACTCGTCATGCTCACACCGGAGATGCTCACAAGGCTCTGGCGCTTGACTTAAAAGCGCAGCTCCAGCTACGGGCCTTTCCAGATGCCGAGGTTCTTCCGCTCGACTGCCAAGGAGTCGCAGGCAAGGGCCTCGAAGGAATCGCAACCCTGAAGTTCAAGCTCGCGCTAAAGGGGCC
>JAKART010000261.1 GCA_021819255.1 Acidobacteriota bacterium | reverse complement strand
TCACAACGGTGACAGGGGCTACGAAGGCGCTTGAGCAAGCCAGCGTCGCAATCAAAGCCAATCTTCGTTCCGCGCAACGGCGGGCGAAAAGGACGAGCGACGGGTCGTTGAGAGATTGGCCCTCCCTTAGCAATTGAGCGGAGGATGAGTTGGATGGAGGCTGGGCGCCAGAGAGCGGTTCATCCCTCATGGAGGAGAACGATCGCCGTCAGAGCGGCTCGGCCGTTGGGCTGGAGCTGCCGGCGTTTGGTGCGGCTTGCAACAAGGCCGTGCTGCCGGCGTAGAGCTTGACGGTGAAGTACTTTGAGTCGAGCTCCACAGTTCCGCGGTTGTTTCTGCCGGTGTGCGTGAGCGATGTCATATCAAAGCCATAAAGGCCACAGGCGCTGCCGGCGTAAATGCCGACGGACTGCACCGTCGCGGTTCCATTGCAGCGCAGGAGAGCATGCCCGCTGATGGTCTCTGCCGGCCGTAGTCGTTCGAAGACTCCGTCTCTGAAATCTTTGCCCACAACGTCCATTCCTTCATCTTCTGAGACTGGGGAGTAGACGTTTCGGCTGGAGTTCAATATCTGATCTCCGCCAATCAGCACACGTTCATTCGATAAATCCATATACGTAGGAGTTATTGGATAGCTGGCTTCGGACGTCTCCATGGAACCCGCGAGCGCACGAACATACAACCGGGAAGGGATCACTCCTTGACGAGTGACAATCTCATCAAACCGAAACTCTAGCACCGATGCGCTGACGCCCGGGCGTACCGGTTGCGCCTTAACCACATGGCCCAGAACATAGGACCCTTTGGGCAGATCGCGGCCGTGGCCAAGGTGAACCACCTGCATCGTCCTAGCCTCGATCAAACCGCCCACTGTGGCTTTGTCGGCCCTTATCGTGTGCGTCAATTCTATCGGGATGGCAGTGTCGGGGAGCAGTTTCCAGTCAAGCGTGCGAGTTGTTGCGCCGGCCCTTGCGCCGAGCAGGGCCGTCGAGGCTATCACCAGTTCCAGGAATCTTGTTGAGCACTTCGTCATGCTCCACCTCCTTCACTCCTTGAGTGAAGCACGGGATCGCTGCAACTGCTCCTTACGTTTTTCTTACATTTGATTGGAACGGCATCTATCAGTCGCGCTGAGTTGTATTCTCAAGGTGATGAGTCGGCCATCGGATAGCGAGCCTACATGCGGTTGTTGATCGTCGAAGATGAGGAAAAGCTCGCGGCCATCGTCGCCCAGGGGCTAGAACAACAAGGCTTTGTCGCGGAGGTTGTGCCCAACGGCGATGAGGCGACGGAGCGGCTTGAAAGACAAGCCTATTCGTTGGTGCTGCTCGATCTTATGCTGCCCGGAAGGAGCGGAGTTGAATTGTTACGTTGGCTCCGCGAAAGAGGCGAGACCTGCCCCGTGTTGATACTCACGTCTCGCGATGGAGTGGAAGATCGCGTCCAGGGTTTGGATGCGGGCGCGGACGACTATCTCGTAAAGCCTTTTGCATTGTCCGAGATGCTAGCCCGCGTTCGAGCGCTGTTGCGGCGCTCGGAACAAAGGCTGCCTGGGCGGGCCGAGGTAGCGGACCTTCGGCTTGACCTCGAGACGCGCCGAGCGTTTCGGGGGATCAAAGAGCTGGCGTTGACGCCGCGGGAGTTTGAGCTGCTCGAATATCTTCTTCAGCATAGCCCGGCTGTGGTCTCCCGTGAGATGCTGGCTCGGGATGTCTGGAGAGAGACATCGCGATTTACTCCAATCCACAACGTAATCGATGTGCAAATTGCGCGCTTGAGGCGGAAGGTAGACGACCCCTTTGATCGTCGTCTCTTGCAGACAGTGCGCGGCGTGGGGTTTGCTCTGCGGGAGGAGAGAGAGTGATTCAAAGAGTAATTCTTGGACCGGCCCGTCTGCGAACCCGGCTGACCCTTTGGTACACCTCTGTCTTCGGTGCGATTCTGCTGATCTTAATCGCCGTGGCCACCTTGCTGTTACGGTGGCAGCTCTTCTCGGAGCTGCTTCGCTATGAGGTTCAGGACATGGAGACCGCCGAAGGATTGCTCTATTTCACTCCCGCCGGCGCGCTTACCATCGACGAAAGGTATCACAACAGCCTGCAAGGCGAGATGCGAGTGCATCGGCTGTTGCAGGTCACGACCCCCGGGGGACGCATTCTCTTTCGCAATCCGCGGCTCGCCGGCCTTCCGTTAGGCGGAGCGCCCTTTCCGCGCGAAGGTCTCCACGTCTACGATCCGCGCACCATTCGCCTTGCCAACGGCGTGCCGGTGCTGCTCATCAGTCACATGCACTCCATCAACGGCAGGCCATTGCTGATTCGCATCGGCTACAGCCTGCTCCCGGTGGAGGAGCAGGTCCGCAGGTCGCGGGACATCCTTGTACTGGCGTTCTTTCCCACCCTGCTGCTGGCGGGCGCTGGGATCTACCGGCTAACGCTCAAGGCGCTGCTGCCGTTGGAGAAGATGGCGACAGCGGCAGAGCAAATTACCGCGGATCAACTAAGCCGGCGGCTGGCGGTAGAGAATCCCAGTGATGAACTGGGGCACATGGCCCGCGTCCTGAATGGATTGCTGGCGCGCCTGGAGGCTTCCTTTGAGCAGCTCAAGCGCTTCACCGCGGACGCTTCCCATGAGTTGCGCACGCCGCTGGCCTGCTTGCGAGCCGCCGGCGAGGTGGCGCTGGAGAAGCATCGCAGCGCGGAGGAGTATCGCGAGACGGTCGAAAGCATGCTGGAAGAGGTGATGCGTCTGACCCACCTGGTAGACCGGCTGCTGCTGATCTCCCGAGCGGACGCCGGCCAGATTGCGTTGAACAGAACCACCTTCTGTTGGATGGATCTGGCGCAGGAGGCCGTAGCGCTCGTAGGAGTTCTGGCCGACGAGAGGCGGCAGACGATCGACATCTCCGGCGATCCTTCCATCCAGGTACACGCTGACCGGTATGTGCTTCGGCATGCCATGCTCAACCTGCTGGAGAACGCGGTGAAGTACTCTCCGGAGGGGTTTCCGATTGCTCTACGCCTGAGCCGATGCGCAGATCGAATGGCGGAGTTCTCGGTCATCGATCAAGGGCCGGGGGTTCCCGAGGAGGATCGCGAGAGGATCTTCGATCGCTTCTTCCGCAGCGATCCAGGACGGGCGCGAGATGCGGGCGGGGATGGGCTGGGCCTGGCCATCGCCAGATGGGCTGTGGGGGCGAATGGCGGCAGGCTTGGTCTGGCCGCCATGGAGACGAAGGGCAGCCGGTTCTTTATTCAGTTACCCACCCACGACGCATCGCCTGACGCCGGGATGGCAGGGGGCTGAGGCCGCTAAGGCCGCGCTCGGCCCCTGGCGGCCGGCGTTGGAGGGCGGCCAGCGCGCGGCTTTGTACGCATCTCACGGAACAAGCGTTCCATCTTCAGCCTCCCAGAGCCGCTGCGAGGCCGTTGCATGGCCAGCGCGCGAGCGTAGGCGGCTCGCGCGGTGGAGGCGAGTTGACGAAGCGCCGAACCGAGGGGCGAGCGATGCCTCCATACCAGCGCGATGGTCCTTCGTGGCGCAGGCTGCTTGAAGCGCCGGATCGACAAAGAAGCGCGCTTCACCTCCGTTGCCACTGCAAGCTCGGGCAGCAGCGTCACGCCTGCTCCACCGGCGACCATTTGCGCCAGCGTCGAAAGACTGGTGGCTCGAAACTCGAGCTCGTGAGCCTTTGTATGGGAGCAGTATGCGAGAGCCTGCTCGCGGAAGCAGTGTCCCTCGTCCAGAAGCAGCACGCATGCATTTGTCAGCTCCGCAGGCTCTACGGAGCAATGCCTGGATCCAAGAGGATGACCTTTGGGCGTGGCGAGTACGAAGGAGTCCGAGCCGATGATCTCGTATTCGACCTCGCCGATGTCCGCCTCCAGCGCCATCAGCGCGGCGTCGATCCTGCCGCTGTCCAGGCTGCTCATCAGATTATCCGACTTATCCTCCACCCAGAGCGTGGTGAGGCGCGGATAGCCTTTGTGGAGCGCCGCGGTGATCCACGGCACCAGGTAAGGAGAGATTGTCGGGATGACGCCAATCCGCAGGGCGCCGGAGAGCGGATCCGCATTCCAGCGCGCCACCTGGAGGAGGTCGTCGGCTTCGTGCAGAAGAAGCTGCACACGCTCCAGAATCTCCCGGCCGGCAGCCGTCACCAGCACGCGCCGCCGGTCACGCTCAAAGAGGGTCACACCCAGGGCTTCTTCCATCTGCGCAAGCTGGGCGCTGAGGGCGGGCTGCGATACATGGCACCGTTCCGCAGCCCTGCGGAAACTGAGCGACTCCGCGACGGCGGCGGCGTACTGTAGCTGCCGCAGCGTGAAGGGATGAGGTTCGAGCTTCATAACCAAAACCTATCACCTTTATGCAAAAACTGTCTTGGACATATCACGCCGGATTTGAAACATTGAAGGGTGTTGTCCAAGTGGAGGAAACCTCATGTCAAACGAAGCCAAATGCCCATTTCATCCAACCGCCGCCGAGGGTCCATCCAACCAGGACTGGTGGCCGAATCGTTTGCGGCTCGATCAGAT
>JAKART010000260.1 GCA_021819255.1 Acidobacteriota bacterium | reverse complement strand
GCGGCTGCCACTGGTCGCCATCGTCAAAGGAGACGTACGCCCGCAGCTCCGTGGCCGCATACAGCAGACCCTTCTGCTTGGGATCCTCCTTCACCGAGTTCACAAACGCTCCATCGGGAATCCCGCGCGAGATCTCGGTCCAGCTCTTGCCGCCGTCGTGGGTGCGATAGAGATACGCGTGGAAGTCACCCAGCCGGTGCCGGTCCACGGATGCATAAGCGGTCTCGCGGTCAAAGTGCCCGGCCTCGACCTGCGAGATCTTGCTCCAGGCGGTCAGCGTCTTCGGGGTCAGATTGCTCCAGTGGGCTCCGTCGTCGCTGGTCCTCCAGATCAGGCCATCGTCGGTTCCCACCCAAACCATCTTCGCGTCCAGCGGCGAGGGGCTGATGGTACAGACCACGCCAAACCGGTTGGTCATCGGCTCGTCGATATCCAGCGCCGTCACCGGGTCCAGGTTCTTGGGCACGCCCGGGTTCACCCGCGAAAGATCAGGACTGATCTTCACCCACCTGCGTCCCTCGTTGCGGGTGCGGAAGACAAACTGATTGGAGTAATACAGCGCGTCATCCACAGGAGAAAAGATCTCGGGCAGCGTCCAGGTCTTGCGGTAGGGGTCAGAGGCATCGGCCTTGGGGATGGAGCCCAGCGGCTGCTGCACGTTGAGCATCTGGTTGCATCGCCCCGCGCCCGCGCCGTAGAGCATCACGGGGTTCTTTGGGTCGGGGACCACGGTATCGCTCTCACCCGCCTGACAGAGCGGCTCCCAGCTACGGTAGTCGAGCACGCCAAAGCGCGACCAGGTCTCTACGCCCACGGCTCCGGAGTCCTGCTGCGCAGCATCCAGCCAGTAGGGAAAGCGGTTGTCGGCGGCCACATGGTAGAGCTCCGCAGTCGGCTGGTTGTACCACGAGCTCCAGGTCCGCGCGCCGTCCACGCTCACCACCGTGCCCTGATCGCTGGAGAGCACCATGCGGTTGCGGTCGCTGGGATTGATCCACAACTGGTGGTAGTCGTCACCGCCCGGCGCAGCCTTCACGGGCACAAAGGTCCTGCCTGCATCCGTCGTGCGGTAGGTGGCTGTGTTGATCACATAAGCTTCATCCGGATTGGTGGGATCCACAGTTACCGCCTCAAAGTACCACCCCCGCCCCCACAGCCGCCGCTCGGCGTTCACCAGCCGCCAGGTCTTGCCCGCATCGTTGGAGAGATAGACGCCGCCGGTCGCCTTCGGCGCCTTCGGCCCTTTGGGCGTCGTGTGCACCAAGTACGACGGCGCATGCGACGCGCCAATATCGTCTATTACCGCCCACAATCGGTTGGGGTTGCTGGGAGCAACGGCGATCCCGATCTTGCCCACATAAGGATCCTCCGGGAGTCCGCCGTGGAGCTGCGTCCAGTGGTCGCCGCCATCGGTCGACTTGTACAACCCGCTGCCCGGCATGTAGGAGGGCGCATAGACCGCCCAAGGCGGACGGCGCGTGGCCCACAGCGAGGCATAGAGCACCTGCGGATGCTTTGGATCCATCGCGAGGTCGATCGCGCCTACGCTGTCCGGGCTGCCGGCGTTGTACAGGATCTTCTTCCAGTGTCGGCCTCCATCGGTGGAGCGATAGACGCCCCGCTCCAGATTGGCGTCATAGGCGTGCCCCAGCACCGCGACATACACCCGGTCGGGATCGGTTGGATCCACCACGATCCGTCCGATGTGTTTGCTATCGGTGAGTCCGATGTGCGTCCAGGTCTTGCCGGCATCCACGGACTTGTACATCCCGTCTCCGTAGGAGTGCTGATTGCGGATATCCGGCTCGCCGGTTCCTACGTACACCACCTTGGGATTGGAGGGAGCCACGGCGATGGCCCCGATGGAACCGATGGGAATGCCCTCGTCGGAGATGGGCGTCCAGGTCCGGCCATCGTTCTCTGTCTTCCATACGCCTCCGCCGACGGAGCCCATGTAGAAGGTATCCGGCTCACTCTCCACGCCGGCCACGGCAAACGAGCGCCCACCGCGCATGGGCCCTGCATCGCGCCACTGCAGGCCGGAGAGCAGCGAGGCCGGATACTGTCCGTTCTGGGCCAACGCAGCCTGGCCGCCCGCCAGGCAGACGCTGAAAAGGCCGGGCAGGAGGCAGGAGACGCTGAGGAAGATCTGGCAAGAGCGCAAGCGAGTCACGGCAGGACCTCTCTGGGTGATAAGGTTCGGAAGAAGTTGCAAGACAGCGGGTGTATGTTGAGCAGTGCGCTGCGGCCGCTGAGCTCCAGGAGCTTGCCCCAGCCAACCCCGGCCGCCATGCTTTTCTTCTACACTACGTCCAACGCGGATGTCGCAGCGCAGAGATCCTCCAAGTCCTGTCTAACTCCAAGCCCCGTCTAACTCCAAGTCTCATCTAACTCCAAGTCCCATCTCAGGAGCCGTCGTGATTTCCTCCAGCCGCCGTTCACACCTTGCCGTCATGTTCGCACTTTTCAGCGCCGGGCTGGTTCCTGGGCTGGGCGCGGGCTTCGGCGCCAGCCGCATCGCCGCCCAGACTTCGGCAGAGCCTTCCGGAGGGAAGATCTCCGCCGCCTCCGCGCTGCCCTCGGATGCTCTTTTCTCCGCCATGCGCTGGCGAGAGGTCGGCCCCATGCGCGCGGGACGCACCCGCGCTCTGGCCGGGGTGGCCGGCCAGCCGTACACCTTCTACATCGGAGCCGTCGGCGGTGGAGTCTTCAAGACCACGGATGCCGGAGAGACCTGGCACAGCATCTGGAACGGCGAACCCACCGGATCCATCGGCGCCATCGCCGTCGCTCCGTCTGACCCCAGGATCATCTATGTGGGCAGCGGCGAGAGCCTGGCTCGCCCCGATCTCTCCACCGGCGACGGCGTGTACAAATCGACCGACGCGGGCAAGACCTGGACTCACCTGGGACTGCGCGACACCCAGCAGATCGGCCAGGTGGCCGTCGATCCCAGCAACCCGAAGATCGTCTTTGTGGCCGCCGAAGGCCATCCCTACGCTCCCAACCACCAGCGCGGTCTGTACAAATCGACGGACGGCGGCCTCACCTTCCGGCGCGTGCTGTACATCAATGACCAGACCGGAGCCTCGGACGTCGCCATCGACCCGCAGCATCCCACCGTCGTCTTTGCCGGTATGTGGCAGCGCCAGGAGGGTCCGTGGGAGAACGGCTCCTGGCAGGGTTCTGACGGCGGTCTTTTCCGCTCAACCGACGGCGGCCAGACCTGGAAGAAGATCACGGGTGGCGGCCTTCCCGAGGACATCGAGCAGGTGAACCTCACCATCTCACCCAGCGATGACCGGCGCATCTATGCGGAGATTGCCTACGGCCGCAAGGTGGGCCTCTACCGCTCCGACGACGGCGGCAGCACCTGGGTACACGCTCCCGTGAATGACACTCGCCCCGAGGAGCGCATTGGCGGCGGCGATCTTCCCGTGCCGCGGGTGGATCCCAAAAATCCGGACACGATCTACGTAGCCAGCATCGTCACCTGGAAGTCCACCGACGCCGGGCGCACCTGGACCGGCTTTCGCGGTTCGCCGGGGGGCGATGACTACCAGGGCATCTACATCAATCCGAACAACCCCGGCATCATCGCACTCACCAGCGACCAGGGCGCCATCATCACCCTGAACGGCGGCAAGACCTGGAGCCAGTGGTACAACCAGCCCACCGCGCAGATGTACCACGTGACCACCGACGACGCCTTCCCCTATCGCGTCTGCGGCGGACAGCAGGACAGCGGCTCGGCCTGCGTCTTAAGCCGCAGCGACGACGGCCGCATCACCTTTCATGACTGGCACCCGGTGGGCATTGAAGAGTACGGCTACGCCGCGCCCGATCCTCTGGACCCGGATATCGTCTATGGCGGCAAGGTCACGCGCTATGACCGCCGCACCGGCCAGATCGAAGATGTGCAGCCCAGCTTCCTGCGCGCCTACCGCGCGCTGCGCACCGAGCCGCTGCAGTTCTCGCCCCTCGATCCGCACAGCCTCTACTTCGCTACCAACTTCCTGTGGCTCACCCGCGACGGGGGCCAGACATGGAAGCAGATCTCGCCCGACCTGAGCCGCAAGACCTTTCCTTTGCCCGCCGTTCTGGACGACTACAAGGACCGCGCTTCCGCCAGGCCCATCCGCCGCGGGGTGATCTACGCCCTCGGCCTCAGCCCTCTGGACGCGCAGCGGATATGGGCCGGCACCGACGATGGCCTGATCTGGACGACCCCTGACGGCGGCGCGCACTGGACCAACGTCACGCCTCCCGCGCTCCAGCCCTTCTGGAAGGTCTTCAACCTGGACGCCGGACACTTCAGCAGCCAGACGGCCTATGCAGCGGTCAACACCATGCGCCTGGATGACATGCGTCCGCATCTGTTCCGCACCCACGATGGCGGCGAGAGCTGGACCGAGATCGACAACGGCATCCCCGCCGGCGCCGCCACCAGCGCCATCCGCGAGGACCCCAAACAGAAGGGGCTGCTGTATGCAGGCAGCGAAACTCAGGTCTACGTCTCCTTTGACGACGGAGACCACTGGCAGAG
>JAKART010000259.1 GCA_021819255.1 Acidobacteriota bacterium | reverse complement strand
AGCTTGCGCAGTTGAGGGAAGAACAAGACCACAATGGCCAGCAGAAGAAACGGAATATCCAGCAAGGAGTAGGTGATATCCCATAGACCGTGGGCGATCGAATAGGTCTTCGGGATCAGATGTTCATGCACAACGTAGGGCTCGTGGAGAAGCCACTCCATGCAGCCAAGGATGAAGAGCGCTCCAGCGATGGCGGCGGCGGAGCCGGCAAAGAGGACACGCCGGCGGGAGCGCAGCAGGTACAGCGTGGAGGGAACCATGACCAGGATGCCGAGCCATGCGATTTGGCGGGAGGTGCCAAAGATGGCGTTGGCGACCACAGCGAAGCAGAGCCAGGCGATGGCGGCGCGCTCCGTCGAGGCCTGAAGGGCGCGCAGGCAACCGTAGAGGCAGAGCACGACGGCGAAGAGACCCGTCGTGTCGGTCATGTAGGTCACCGAGAGCATAAGGTAGAGCGGTGACAAGACAAAGGCCAGCGTGCCAAGCGTGGCGTTGCACTCGTGGATGCCCGCGCGGACCAACGTGCGCTGCAGAACGAAGGCCGTCGCCACGGCCACCAGCAGGGTGCTCATGCGCACTGTAGTGAAAGAGAAGCCGAAGAGCCGGATGAAGGCTGCTCCGAGGTAAAGCTGGCAGCCAAGCATGGCGGTTGCCCAGCCGTTGTACACGATGTGGCCGGTCTGGGCGAGATGCTGCGCCATCCGTATATAAGGCCCGTCGTCCACAATCCCCATCGCCGTAAAGGGGCGGCTGACGAGCTCGCAGAGGAGCACGGCCAAGGCACAGAAGAGCGCCGGAAGACGGAGCCTATGAACCAGTTTCAATTTGCCTCCGGGCCGGGCCCTCTACTCGCTGCTCTTCGGAGCCAGAATCGCACGCGAGGGGCATATCATTCACTCTATTTTCAAGGATAACAACGGTGCGGGAGCTATCGCTCGGCCGGCGGGAGGAAGTAGACGGCGTACAGGGTTCCGGGAGTCGAGGCCAGCCAGCGCGAGTAGCGTACTGGAGTGAAGGGCGCAGGGCCGTAGCAGGCGTTGGGGTCGTAGGAGATAGCGTAGACAGGGTGGATGTGGGGTGTCTCGTCGTGCTTTGGCATGTAGCAGGCCCCGGCAGGGAGTGGGGGAGCGGGGACGTAGGCGTGGGAGGGCAGAACGACCTGGGGATCATTGATGTGGTTTGAGTGCCGGAGTTCGGTTGTGAAGTTGTACTCCCAACCGCCGTCGACCGAGGTGTCTGGCACGCCCTTGGCGCGCAGTTCGGCGGCGAGGTCCGCGCAGGCGCGGTGAGCCGCAAACATGTTGTGCGTGAAGGCGATGCCTGTCACGGCCATGATCGCGATCGGGAAGAGGGCTGCGGTTGACAGCCGTAGCTGAATTTGCTCCTGATAGTAACGGAGCATGCAGGGTAATGCGAGGACTGTGATCTCCAGCAGGTACCGGTCGTAGATGCCGTCGACTGAGGCGGCCCGTGGGACAAGAAGCAAGGCATAGGCGATTGCGAAGGGAGCTACGAGGGTACCGAGCTGTCTCCACCGGAGAAGCGGGGACTTGCCCGTTGCGGAGGAGGTTTGGCGGGGACGAAGGAGGGAGACGATCAGGCCCAGAAGTCCGCCGAGCGAGGCGATCGTCAGGAGGGCTCTCTCACCGGTGTGCAGGAAGACGGGAGGCCTGCCCGCCAGATAGGCGCCTCCATAGCCGTCATATTTGGTGACCCAATCGCGCAGGGTTGGCTCGAGCAGAGGGTAGATCCCGGCGTGTCTCGATTGGATGGCCAGCAGGATCAGGATGGAGACCGTGGAGGCTACTGCGGCGACCTCGATGGAGCGGCGGACGTTTCTGCGCAACTCAGGAAGAAAGAGGACCACAATCGGGAGCAGCAAGAACGGTAGGTCCAGAGCCGCGTGGAAGAATGATGAGAGGACGTTGAATTCCTCCCCTCTGTGAAGGGCCGGTTGGGGCGGCAGAGTATAGGGTTGGCGGCTTAGCCACTGCATGCATACGAAGATGAACATGGCTCCAGCGAGGCAAGCTGCCGAGCCTTCGAGAAGGATACGCTTGCGCTCGCGCATCATCCCGCCCGAACCGATCAGGTATAGCGTCGAGGGAACCATCGCCAGGATGCCCAGCCAGGCGATCTGGCGCGCGGTGCCGAACACGGCGTTGGTCGCCACGGCGAAGCATAGCCATGAGATCGTTGATCGATCCGTCGCAGCCTGCAGGGCACGCAGGCAGCCGTACAGGCAGATCACCACCGCAAACAAGCCGAAGATGTCATTCATGTAAGTGACGGAGAGCATTAGGTACAACGGCGAGAGCACAAAGGCCAGCGTGCCCAGCGTGGCGTTGCGCTCGCTCACCCCAGCCAGCACCACCGTGCGCTGCAGCAGCCATGCCAGGATTACGGCCACCAGCAGCGTGCTCATGCGTACCGCGGTGAAAGAGAAGCCAAAGAGCTTGATGAAGGCTGCGCCCAGGTAGAGCTGCCAGCCCAGGAGCGCGCCTCCCCATCCGTTGTAGACGACGTGCCCGGTCTCGGCCAGATGTTGGGCTATCGGGATGTAGGTGCCGTCATCGCTGATTCCCATCTCGGCGTAGGGGCGGCTGGTGAGCGCGCAGAGGAGCACGGCCAGTGCACAAAAAATGGCTGGGATGCGGAACCTTCGGGCGAGTTGCAAAGGGCCTCCGAGGAGGTTTGTGAGCCGTGGCCCGCGATACTCAGCAGGGGTCGGGCGGGCTCGGTGACAGGAGCGGACTTCAGATTAGCAGAGCAGGAGATTGGTTACGTCTTGGGCGGAAGATAACGGACGACGTACAGGGTTCCGGGCGTGGATGCCAGCCAGCGGGAGTAATGCACCGGTGCGAAGGGCGCAGGGCCGTAGCAGGCGTTGGGATCAAAGGCGATGCCATAGATCGGGCGGATACGCGGGGTCGCGTCGTGCCAGTACACAGCGCAGGTCTTCGCGGGGAGCGGGGGGGCAGGAGCGTAGGCGTGAGCAGGAGATGCCATTCGGTGGTCGTTTGCATAGCCGGCGTATCGGATCTCGGTTAGGTAATCGTGCTCCCAACCATAGCTGACTGAGGTATCCGGAACCCCGGCTGCATGGAGGTTGGAGGCCAACTTCATGCAGGCACGGCGGGTCGAGAAGATGTCGTGGGTCAGCCCCACGCCGTAGGCAGCCGTGATCGCAATGAGAGGAATGGTTGCGGCCGGAAGCCGGAGTTGGATTCGCTCCTGATAGAGCCGCAGCACGGAGGGCAGCGCAACGGCCAGCAGCTCCAGCAGGTACCGGTCATTGATGCCGCCGGCCACTGCTGTCGTTGAGGCGGCCCGTGGAATCAGAACCAAGGAGTAGGCGATTGCGAAGGGAGCAGTCAGGATGCCGAGCTGCCTCCAGGATGGGGGCTTGGGATCGGTCTCCATGGATGGGACGCGGCGGGGACTGAGGAGTGAGACGACGAAGCCAAGCAGCCCGCCGAGCGAGGCGACGGTCAGAAGCAGTCTCGCGCCGGTGTGGAGAATAACAGGAGGCAATCCGGAGAGGTAGGTGGCCCCGTAGCCGTCGTACCTACCGATCGAATCTTTCAGGGTCGGCTCCAGCAGAGGGTGGATCTGAACCCACCTCCAGTGGAGGGCCAGCAGGATGAGCGCGTAGACCGCGGAGGCCGCCGCGAGAACCTTGAAGGAGCGGCGGACATCCCTGCGCAGCTCGGGGAGGAAGAGGACCACAATCGGGAGCAGAAGGAACGGCAGCTCGATAGTTGCATGAAAGAACGACGCCAGGACCTGGAACTCCTCCCCTCTGTGCATCATGAGATGTTCATGCACGTTGTAGGGCTGGCTGAGGAACCATTCCATGCAGGCCAGGATGAAAAGGCCGCCGGCGAGGTTGGCAAGGATGCCGGCGAGTAGAACGCGGCCGCGGAAGCGCAGCAGATACAGCGCGGAAGGAACCATAACCAGGAGGCCCAGCCAGGGAATCTGGCGAGCGGTTCCAAAGACAGCGTTGGCAGCGACTGCGAAGCAGAGCCAAGCTATGGTGGTGCGATCTGTAGAGGCCTGAAGCGCCCGCAGGCAGCCGTAAAGGCAGATCGCGACCGCGAACAGGCCGTCGATGTCGGTCATGTAGGTGACCGAGAGCATGAGGCAAAGCGGTGACAGGACAAAGGCCAGCGTGCCGATGGTGGCATTGCGCTCAGTAATCCCGGCCCGGACCAACGTGCGCTGCAAGATAAACGCCGTGAGAACCGCGACCAGCAGCGTGCTCATGCGCACGGTGGTAAAGGAGAAGCCAAACAGCCGAATGAAAGCCGCGCCCAGGTAGAGTTGCCAGCCGAGCATCGGAGTCTCCCAGCCGTTGTAGCGGATGTGGCCTGTCTTCGCCAGCGTTTGTGCCACGAGGATATAGGTTCCATCGTCGCTAACGCCCGTCTCGGCATAGGGGCGGCTGATGAGGGCGCAAAAAAGGACAGCCAGGGCACAGAAGAGAGCAGGTAGACGGAACCTTCGGACGAGTTGCAAAGGGCCTCCGAGCAGGTTTTTGGTTCATGGCCCGCCG
>JAKART010000258.1 GCA_021819255.1 Acidobacteriota bacterium | reverse complement strand
CGGAGCGCACGTCATCCACCTCGCCGTATCCGTTGTCATGGCTCCCCTGGCTTCGACCCGTGCCGCGAAAGTTGAAGCGAAGCACCGGCAGCCCAAAACCGGAAAAGACTTTAGCGACGTGGTACACCACCTTGTGGTGCATGGTGCCTCCGCTGGGCGGGTGGGGATGGGTTACCAGGGCGGTGAAGGGGGCATCCGCTTGTCCGGAGTTCAAAATCGCCTCCAGTTTGCCGGCGGTTCCGCGCAGATCGTCAATGCTCTTGATGCGGGAGGAAAATGGGGTGGAATCACTCACCTTTTCAGTGTAGGACTTCTTCCTGGCCGCGGAAGGTCGGCCTGCGGACGGCCTTCGGTTATGCTTGGCTTAATGCCTATCGACCCCATCCAACTCACCAGGCAACTGGTGGACATTGAATCCACCACCTATCACGAGGCCCGTGTGGGCGAGTTTCTGGCCGGCTATCTGGCTCATCTGGGCTATGATGTCGAGCGCCAGAGCGTGCCCCAGCCGGACCCGGCAAAGAATCCGGACGCCGGCTCGGGTCGGCGCTTCAACATCTACGCCTCGCGGCCCGGCATGACGCCGGATCTGGTTCTCTCCTCGCACATGGATACGGTTCCTCCGTTCCTTGGTCCCTGCCGCGAGGATGCGGAGTTTCTCTATGGCCGCGGGGCCTGTGACGCCAAGGGCATCATCGCCGCACAGATCGCCGCCGCGGAGAAGCTGGCCGCTGCCGGCAAGCGGATTGGCCTGCTCTATGTGGTGGGTGAGGAGCGCGATTCGGCGGGCGCGCTGGTTGCCAACCAGACGCCCCGTGGATCGCGCTTTCTGATCAATGGAGAGCCTACAGAGAACCGTCTGGCGCTGGCTTCCAAGGGCTGCCTGCGGGTTGAACTGCGGGCGCGCGGCAAGATGGCGCATTCGGCCTATCCGGAGATGGGCGAATCGGCCATCGACAAGCTGCTGGCCGTGCTTCACGACATCCAGGCTCTGTCACTGCCGGTGGTCGAGGGCATTGGAGACAGCACCCTCAACATCGGCGTTTTGCGCGGCGGGGTCGCCCCCAACGTGGTTCCAGACAACGCCGAGGCCCTGCTCCTGATTCGCCTGGTCGGTCCTTCGGAAGAGATTCAGGAGGCGATCCTCCGGGCTGCCGCGGGCCGCTGCGAGGTTCACTTCACCTTGAAGCTGCCCTACATGCATCTGCGCGCAGTTCCCGGTTTTGAGACGATGGTTGCCAAGTTCACCACCGACATCCCTTCGCTCACCGCCTGGGGTGAGCCGTTTTTGCTGGGCCCGGGCAGCATCCTGGTGGCTCACACTCCGGACGAGCACATCCGCAAATCCGAACTGCTGGAGTGTGTGGACCTCTACGTCAAGCTCGCCAACAGCCTGCTCGGGTAAGTTTTTCCCCGCGCTTGTTGGCGGCTGCGCCACCGCCTCCCCTCCGCCAGTCTTTGTCGGGCGGCGCGATATCCTGCTCTTACACCGTACTTGGAATCGACATGTTCTCCGCGCTGCGCATGGCTTTCGTCTTTGCCCTCTTCGGCATTCCCTCGGCCCTGGTGGGCATCCCCCTTTCGCTTCTGCGCGGCAATATCCGCACCATGTATCGCTGGGCCATGTTTTCCATGCGGGCCGGCGTTGGGGCGGCGGGCATTCGCGTTCGCGTCCTTGGCGCGGAGAATATTCCCCAGGGAGTGTCCTGCATCTTCCTGAGCAATCATGTCTCAAACCTGGACCCGCCCATTCTGCTTCCCGCAATTCCCGGGATGTGCAGCGTCTTCCTGAAGAGGTCCTTGATGAAGATTCCGCTCATCGGCACCGCCATGCGCTTGGGCAAGTACGTTCCCGTAGCGCGCGGCCATTCGAGGCTGGAGGCAGAGCAGAGCGTAGCTCTTGCGGCGGAGGCTCTGCGCAGCGGCATGCACATCTTCATCTTCCCGGAGGGGACCCGCTCGCTGGACGGCAATCTTCTCCCTTTCAAGAAGGGAGCGTTCTTTCTCGCCGCCGACACCAACGCCCCTCTGGTTCCCATCATCATCCAGGGCACGGGCAGGATGATGCGCAAGGGAAGCATGAAGGTCGATCCGGGGTTGGCGACGGTGCGCTTTTTGCCCGCGCTTCGTCCCCAGGACTTCTCCTCCCGGGAAGAGTTGATGGAGACCGTCAGCCGGGAGATGCGAATGGCTCTTGGCGAGATCTGAGGGCGTCCACTGCGGCGCGATTACTTGATGATGGGCTGGTACCCGTCCGCCAGCAGACGCTGCTTGGCTGCATTGGCATCCTGCAGGTTGGGGAACGGGCCCACCTGGATGTGGAAGAACTTGTCCTCGGGCTCCGTATGAGCGCTCACAGGATATCCCTTGGCGCGCAGCGCACTCACCAGCAGTTCAGCATCTTCCTGATGGGAGACAGCCGCTACCTGGACAATGAACTGCCCGGCGGCCATTGGCGCCGCCGGGGTGGTGACGGCGGAGGGTGACGCAGATCCCGTGGCGGAGGTTGAAGCGTTGCCCCGGGCTGTTGCGGCCGGGTTCGCCGCCGTGACCGAACCAGCCGCTGAGTGGGCTGGGGAAGCCATCGGGGATAGGCCGCCGGCGTCAGGTCCGGCGCCCGGCCCGGAGAGGGAGGACTCGCCTGCCTGGCCGGCTTCCGCCGGCGACCCCGCCGCAGGCTTGAAGCTGTTGAATAGATCGCTTCCCGGCTGAGCATCCCCGGAACTGGAGGAGCCGGCCACGGGAACGGCCTTGACGCTGCGGCTGCCCAGTTTGTAGCCGAAGCCGAAGAATCCTCCGCAGAGAAGCGCCAGGGCCAGGAAGATTCCGAGCAAGGTTCCCGTACCCAGCGTCAGTTCACGCTCTGACGGGCGCTGCTCCTCACCGTCTTCTTTGAGGCTTCGCGTCATGACGAAAGACTCCCGTTCCACGGGGAAAGTTCCAACAGGTCTGTAGAACAAAACCGGATCCACGGCATCCTCGGACAACCCCGGCTCGCCCCGCTTCTGGGCAGGACTGGCCGGCCGGCTGCCTCGACGCGACTGAGAAGGCCCTGAGTCAGCCCGGTCCTAATAGCGAAAGTAAAAGCCGGCGGTTGGCTCATAGGTGGTGGTGTGCTTCAGAATGAGGAAGTAATTTTGTCCGAAATCAGGCGCCAGGAAGAACAACTGGCGGAAACCAAAGTCCAGGCCGAACTTGTGGCTGAAGTCCTTCTGAAAGGACATCGAGTAATAGTAGGTCATGCGCGCCTTTTCCTGCTGCTCTTCGCCTCCCAGGGGGGTGGGTTTGAAGGCCATGGGTCCAAATCCTGCGGAAAAGATCGGTTGCAGGCCGTCGATGGTATAGGGAATCTCGACCAGATAGCCTAAGGTGTACTCCTCCACATCGGCTTGAACCGGGTAGTCGGTGGTCGGTGCGGCGCCGAGGTTTTGGGTGGCGTCGAAATTGGCGACGGCGGGCCCCTCAAAGTTCTCGTCGTAACGAGAGAAGCCGTAGTTGAACTGCACCCCAAAGTAGGGCGTTGCAGGGAAGTCAATCGACATCACCATACCAAAGGTGTTGGAAGGATGCTCGGTCAGGCTCAAGCCCTGGTCGGTGGCGCCAAATCCTGAAATCACGTTTCCGGTGACGTTGCTGTTGAAGATACCGGCGCCCTGGAACGAAAATTCAAACTTGCGAAGTTGTCTCTGGAGGGTGGTGGGTGGGGGCGTCGTCTGTGCGGATGCCGCCTGGGTGACGCCGGCGAACAGGAGCAGGGCAAGAAGTGAAAAGGCTTTGCGAATCAAGTCGTGAAGGCTCCGGGCGCGAGATGGCGCTCCACTTTAGTCTAAACCTTTGTTGGTTCTGGCGCGGTGCGCGATTCGGGTAAGAAGGGAAGTTCCTGCGCCCAGCGCCAGGCCGCATCCCGCGGCCGTGACGGCATGGACCCCTTTCGTACCTGCGGCCGGCGCCAGGTGCAGAAATCCGATGACGATGGCCAGCGTTGCCGCCAACAGCAACGCAACCTGAAGCCGCCGCAGCAGATTCAGCAACAAAATGGAGATTGCGACCAGCACCAAACCCAGGGCTGCCGGGTTCAACTCCCGCTGGCCGAGCGCCGCCGCGCCGAGCAGCACGGCCAGAACGCCGACGGCCAGGCTCCAGATCCATCCCGGGCGGTTCAACTCCAAATAGACCAGAAGCACTCCCAAGGTCACCAGCAGCAGAGCCACATCAGGCGAAAGGCGATGTATCTGGTCTCGGCAAAGATGAACCATGGAGCGCCTCCGAAGACGCCTATTGCTGCACCGGCGGAACTGGTTGCCCGCGCTGTTGCAGCACCAGCTTCAGGGCAATCGCCTGGGAATCGGTCGGGTCAAGGCGCAACGCCTGGGAGATGTCCGCCGCGCAGGCCGCCAACTGCTGCTGGGCCAGATCCAACCGCGCCAGCACCAGCAGCGCCGTCGAGTTCGGCTTCAAAATCAGCGATGTCCGCGCCTCATCGCGAGCTCCGGCGGCATCCCCGCTGGCTTCGCGCAGTTGCGCCATTCCGGCATGGGCATCGGCTGAGTTCGGGTTGGCCCGCAGCGCTAGCTGAAACTGTTTT
>JAKART010000257.1 GCA_021819255.1 Acidobacteriota bacterium | reverse complement strand
AGACCATCTACAACGGTCTCAACCTCTCCGCCTGGGAGCGGATCCACCGGCCCGAAAATACCTCCGGCAACTTGGTGGTCACCACCGTCGGGAACATTCGCCGCGTCAAAGGACACGACGTGTTCGTGCGTGCGGCTGCGGCTCTCGTCTCGCGGTTCCCCCAGGCGCGGTTTACCATCGCCGGGCATGTGCTGGAGCCCGATACCTTCCTCGATCTGCAAAGGCTCGTGCAGGAGTTGAACCTTGGAGAACGCCTTCGCTTCGTTGGCGACGTCAAGCAACTCAGGGAACATCTTGCCGCATCGGACCTGTTCGTCCTTCCCTCACGCAGCGAAGGCTTCTCGAACGCCATTCTGGAGGCTATGGCCGCATCTCTCCCAGTGGTTGCAACCGATGTGGGGGGAAACAGCGAGGCAGTGAAAGACGGGGTCAACGGTCTGATCGTGCCACCCGAAGATCCTCTGGCCCTGACCGAGGCCATGGCACGGCTGCTCTCGAATCCCGCCGAGGCCCAGGCGATGGGTTTGGCAGGAAGAGCTCTGGTCGTCGAGAGGTTCACCTCAGAGGGGATGATTCAGCAGACTACCCAAGCTTATCGGCGAGTCCTTGTCTGATAATGATGAAAAAAGAATGGACGCAGATAACTAAGAATGATCTGAAAAGAATTCAGCCGGGTCATTGGCAACCAAAAGATGGTCCAACTCAATCCTAGTAATCGCCAGCCGCACAGTTCTCTGCCCATCTGCTTATCCGAACAGGAAGGCCGGCTCAGATAAGACGAACGCAGGTGGACAAAAGGCGCCGATGAAAGAAACCTTTCCACGACATGCGGAGAGCAGGCTGTTGGTTACAAAAGGCTGTTGACTACAAAGTGTCATCTTGACCGGTATCAAGAATCAAATCACGGCCGAGAGAGGGACTCGGGCCTATCCATTCCGTCGTTGCGAACCCGTTGAGGAGGAAAAATGAAAATAAGAAGCAGTTTCACGCGATGGATCAACTTCTGGACCGTAAGCTTGCTAGCCATGCTTGTGTCCGGCATCTCGATAGCGGTGGTGGCGTGCAGCAGCAACTCGATGAGTACGGGAACGTCATCGGGAATGGGCACCGTCAACACGCAACTGAGCGATCCAGCAACCTGTCAGGCCCCGTCGGGGCCGTTCGAGCATGTGTACGTGACCATCACGGACGTAAAGGCCAGCACCAGCGCCACCGCCAGCTCGACGGACTCTGGATGGGTTGATCTGACGCCCGGTCTTTCCAGCTCTCCCCAACAGATTGACCTGTTGGGACAGGCGAACAACCAGTGTTTTCTTGCCACCCTGGGTGACTCTCAGGAGCTGCAAGCGGGAAGCTACCAGCAGATAAGGATCATCCTGGCGGCCGACAGCGCCGGCTCCAGCCTCTCCAAGAACGCCTGCTCCAATGGCGCGGCCAACTGCGTGGTTCTCACTTCGGATGGAAGCGTTCAAACCTTGCTGCTCTCCAGTGAAGCCCAGACGGGGATCAAGATTCCCTCCGGCCAGATTGCGGGAGGGGCCTTCAACGTAGCGGCAGGTCAGACCGAAGACCTGGATATTGACTTCAGCGTCTGCGAATCGATCGTCGATGCGGGCGGTCAATACCGTCTGAAGCCGGTCCTGCATGCCGGAGAGGTCAGCACCACCTCCACCTCGATCAATGGCACCATTCTGGACAGCGCCACCGGCAACCCCGTCAACGGGACGGTTCTGGTAGCGGCCGAGCAGAAGGACTCCACCGGAGTAGACCGTGTACAGCGCGCAACGCTGACCAACTCCAGCGGCGTGTTCGTCTTTTGTCCGTTACCGAGCGGAACCTACGACATCGTCGTCGTTGGAACCCGCTCCGACGGCTCGCTGTATGAACCCTCGATCGTGACTGGGGTCTCTGTGGGCAGCACTGTCGGCACCGTAAAACTGTCCTTGCCGACGGCTACCTCTGGATCATCCGCCACCACGTTCGCGCAACTCAATGGAATGGTCACATCGCAGAACAGCAGCAACGCCGCAACGGCTGCCGACGTTGACCTGAGCGTGCTGGAGACAGTCCAGTCCTCCGTGTACACCATTCCGCTGCCGCCCACTTCCACCCAGAGCGCGGCTACCATGCCGGTGGTGACTGCTGCCGGCTCGACCTGCCCCACCGGTACCGACTGCTTCAACTACAGCCTGGAAGTTCCCACAGGCGCTCCCTACTTGGGCGCTTGGGCGGCTGCGGGCGCTTCGCTTAGTGTGGTTGGGCCTTCGGCCAGCTACGTCGTTGACGGCATCGCCACGATTCCGGGTTCAGGCGGAACCAGCGATTGCAGCCCGTCGGAGATGAAGACCACCGCAACCACTCTGTCCGTCACGGGACAAGCCGCAGTCTCACTACAGCCGCTGGCGTTCGTGCAGTGCCAGTAAGCGGCCACTCCCGCCGGCCACACTCCGAACGGCTGTTTTAGCCTCTTCGGAGCGGACGGAACATCCGAAGCCTGTCTGCTGTGGCGTCTTTCCTCCGCCCCAGCAGACAGGCCGTGGAGAAATTCAACTTCCTTTGGGAGATATCCTCTGGAGCTCCGGTCTCGCGCTTCCTCGCGCCAGCCGTCGCTTACGGGGCATCGGCATCGTCAGCGACGATGGCCTGAACCCCGGTCTGTGAAGAGTTCGGCTGGTCTACTGGACTCGGCTGATCGATCAGCACCACCGTGCGGACCGCCCCGGAGGGGTAGGGGATCTGGACGCCGCGCAGCAGGTTCGCTGGGGAGGACTGTGCCCTGTTCGCGGACTCCACCTCCACAGCGTAGGCGCCCATCGGCAGGGTGACGTATCCAGAGCTGACGCCAAGGCCAAGATGTGACGCGAGCGCGTAGGAACTCATCGCTCTGGAGTCCGTGGCAATCAGCGGAACCATGGACACACGCAGCGCGCCCGGACGAGTCGTCTCATTGATCACCCGTACGGCGATCTCGCCCTCCGGGGCCGGCGTCGAGCGATCCACAAAGACCGCCGACCGCATGTCTGCCAAGCCGGAACCGATGATCTCCGTATACTGTTTGCCCACGGCCAGACTCTCGCCGCAGGCAGCCAAGGTCTGGTGAGTGCCGGCCCGGGCGGCGGTCAGTTGGTAGTCGCCAGGCGCAACCGCAATGTAGCTGGTCATCGTACCAAAGGACAGGTTATAGGCCAGGGCTCCATCGTTCCCGTAAGAATCGATGATCCCCGCGTCCGGAGACGCATCGATTACGCGTAGCTGCGCCGAGTCCAGGCTGGAGTCCATCGCCATTCCCTGGCAGCCGATCAGGAAGACGGCCGCCAACCCCAGCGCCGCACACCCTCCAACTCGCCGCCATGCGCTGGGCAGCTCTGCTGGGGCGGCCCGGAAGGGCGCGCATCCTCTGCCGGAGAAGGGAGATTTCCATGCCATGGCTTCTGCACTCTTAGGGCCAACTGCTCGGCCGATGATTCGCCACCCAGGGCGGCCACCTCGCCGGCCGGCCCGGTTCCTGCATGCTGCTCTCTCTTGAATTATGGGCGTATTTGCCCGGAAAAGGAACTTGGAAACCCGCCCGGATCGAAGGGGGAACAACCTCGATCATCGTACCGCCGTCGCCGGGCGGGTGGGGGCTTCTACCTTGCCGGCCGGTGAGCGGCAATCCGGTCGCGGATCCGTTCGTACTCCGCTTGCGGAATCACGCCCTGCGTTACCAGTTGATTTTTTGAGCGGTAGGGACGTCCGGCGATCACCCGCCGGGTGTACGCGGGACCAAACCCGGGAAGGGCGTTCAGTTGTCGCGGAGTTGCGCTATTGATGTCTACCTCCTCGGCCAGACGTTGGGATCTCTCCGGCGCCGCGGAAGCGGCGGCTTGCCGAGTTTGGGAAGCGGTTGGCCGAGCCCCGGCCGAAGTCCAGATCATTGCCACCAGAGTGCTTTCCAGGATCATCCGGCGAAGCCCCGGCGGGCAAGCCGCACCCCTCGCCATCAGGCCCTGCCGCCTCTGCCCGGCTCGATCTTCACAATCTGTCCGTCGCGCATATGCAGGATCCGGTCGGCGATCTGGGCCGCCTCCGGGTTATGGGTGATCATCATGACCGTCTGCCTCATCTCCCGGCTGGATGCATGGAGCATCGAGAGCACTGCCTCAGAGTTCTGCGAATCCAGGTTGCCGGTGGGTTCATCCGCCAACAGGATGGTGGGCCGGGTGATCAACGCCCGGGCGATCGCAACGCGCTGCTGCTCGCCTCCGGAGAGCTCGCTGGGCCGATGTTCCACTCGCCCCTGGATTTTAAGCAGTTGGCAGAGATGGCTGAACATCTCCTCGTCGAAGGCCCGGCCGGTGGCGGCAATCTCATGCGCCAGCTCGATGTTGTCCCGAGCGGAGATCGTGGGGAGCAGATTGAATCGCTGAAAGACGAAGCCTATATGGGAGCGGCGCAGGCGGGTTCGCTCCGCATCGTTGAGCTTGGAGAAGTCCCTGCCCTCGATGAACAGCGACCCCGAGGTTGCTGAGGTCAATCCTCCTAAAATGTAGAAAAGAGTTGACTTGCCAGAACCGGAAGGACCCACAATGGCGATGAACTCTCCCGGACCAAC
>JAKART010000256.1 GCA_021819255.1 Acidobacteriota bacterium | reverse complement strand
GATCTCGCGGAATCACGATATCTCCAACTCGATCCTCGGCCATCGCCATGCGGTCAATCATCCAGAAGGGAGGATAGAGGCGCAGTCCCTCCTGGATGACCTGGATGGTGTACTCCAGCCGGGCGATCTCCGCGTAACCCAGAGACGCCGCGCCCAGCACGGAGTCCAGTTCCCTCCTCACGCGCTGCAGGCAATCCGGGTGCGTGCTCAACAGATACAAAAGCCAGGAGAGGCTATTGGACGATGTCTCATGGCCGGCCACCAGAAGCTGCATGCTCTCGCTCAGCAACATCTGGTCACTCATGCCCTGCCCATCGCTGTAGCGGGCATCCATCAGCGTCTGCAGAAGATCGTGGCCGGGCGGCTGGCCCCGCCGCTGGCGAATGTACTCCGATAGAACGCCGTCAGCGCGCTCTCGCATCTGCTCGTGTTTGCGCAACTGGCCGGAGACCGAAAACCAGGGGTTCAGATATGGCTCGATCGTCTGGCGAACGATGAACTCCTGAATGGTGGAGATGGAGTGGCTGACCAGGCCAATGTCCTCACTCTTCAGGCGAGCGCCAAAGAGCGAGCGCGCCACCATTGCAAAGGTCATCTTCATCAGGTGAGGGTGGATGTCCACCGGACCAAGCCGAACCTGGCGGTCAAACTCCGGCAGAGACTCCTGCAACGACTCCTGCATGATGCTCCCCAGCGCCTCCAACTGCTTGCGATCGAATCCCTTCTGGATCAACCGCCGCTGCGTCCGCCAAGCCTCTCCGTGGGTGGTCAGCAGACCTTTGCCCAGAAAGTGGCCCATGCGCCTGACCTGGATGTGCGACTTCCGATAGTTCTCTGCGTTGGTCTTCAGAACATGCTGCATCACCGCAGGGTCGCGCGTCAGCAGAGCTTTCTTCATGCCCCCTAGATAGAACCAGAAGGTGTCGCCATAAAGCGCCGTGTACTTTGATAGAACGTCGATGGGATTGCGCGCCATCGCGCGCGAGTCCAGAAGGGAGCGAAGCCGCGAGGCCACCGGGGCGGAGGAGGGCAAACTACACCTCCATCCAGGGCGATTGTTTCGAACAACCGGACCGTAACCGGCCAGTGTCGCAACTGAATTGGGGCGCCATAGGGAAAGATCCAGACTCCGCGAGTGTCGGTTCGCGCCTTTCTTTGTTCTTCTGTCTTCAGTCTGCCTGGCCGAGTTGTCTCAAGAGCATCAGATGGTGACGGATGGCCCCGGCCATGGTGCGATTCTGCCGGTAGGGTATGCCAAACTCGGCGGCGGTCTGCGCGACGATACGGGTGAGAGGAGCATAGTGGGTGTGGCAGACGTAGGAGCACAGATGGTGCGCCACATGGTGGTTCAGCCCGCCCGTAAGCCAGCCCACAACCGGGTTCGACGTTGCATAGTCGGCGGTGGTGGCAAAGATGTGATAGACGCCGTTCTCAAACTCGTCGCGGCTGGAGGGAAAGTGTGTGCTTGCCACCGTATGGGTGGTCTGAAACACCAGCGCCACGCTGAGCCCGATGATCAGATGCACCAGCAGGAACGCCCCGGCCACCAACCACACTGACCGGCCCAGCACCACCACCGGCAGGATCAGCATGTAAGTGACGTAGAGCGCCTTGCCCGCCAACAGGGTGGCGTACTCCCGGGCCGGATGCCGGGCTCGCCGAAGGTACTCGTGGCCAGGAAAGAAAAAGCACTCGAAGTCGCGCACAAAGACGTAATCCAGAGAGAAGACCGCGTAAAGGCCCAGCGCGTAGATATGTTGAAATCGCTGCGCCCGGGTGCGCGGCTCGTGCGGAGTAAAACGCAACAGTCCTCTTCCCGTCAGTGCATCGTCCTCCCCGTGGATGTTGATGCAGGAGTGATGCCCGCGGTGGTGCAGAATGCGCCACATGTAAGAACTGATGCCACAGAGATCGAAGACATAATTCAGTGTCTTGTTGACCCAGGGGCGGGACGAGATGGCGTTATGGTTGCTATCGTGAGCGATATTCAGCAGCAGGAAGGTCTGGGCAAGCCCACCTAAAACGTAGAGAGCCACAAAGGCTCCCGGTCCCATCCTGACGGCATAAATCGCGATCCAACTGCCCGCGAGCAACGCCATTCCAGCGACAATCTTGACCCACATGGCCCGGTTAGCCTTGGGAGAGATGCCCCGACTGGTAAAGTACTCTTCCAGACGCCGCCGCAAGACTTTGGGGAAAAGGGCGCGGCCCGCCGCATCCACCGCAGAGTCGCCGGCTGTCGCTCGCGCCGGGTCACGGTCAACAGCTTCATCGCCGGTGCGCTCGCGCATCACCAGGTCCTCCATCTCTTCCGCGGTTCTGGGCACTGTCTGCACGCCGGACGTCACGGTCCCCTCGCAACCCCATCTTGCTCCAAATTCGATCCGGCCTCCCCGCAAGATCGACGAACAGGGCGCGGACAGGGCAGATTATAACCCCGCAGTCCAAGTTGGCGACGGTAGCGCAGCGCCCGCGCTCCAAGCGAGACACGAGTCGCCGCCTTCGGTAGATCCTCACCCGGCGGAGAGATGGCCGTGAGCAGACAAGGCGCGCATGACGGAGCGTTCATCTTGAGCTGGAAATCCTGAACTGGCAATCCTGGCCCCGCGATCCTGGCCCCGCAATCCTGGCCCCGCGATCCTGACCCCGCAAACATGATGGGCAATTGCACTCTGCTATCCTTGGCCAATGGCTCGTCCTGCCGCCATGAAATGGTTCATTTCCTTGCCATTCCGCTGCTGTTCCGCATCGGCTCGCCCAGCTCTCGCGCTCTCTTGCCGCGGCGGGCCGCGGGCTCTGGCAATGAAAGTCACGCGCCTGCAATATACTGGAGACTGGAGACTTCAGCGCTCAACCGTTGATCTTTCAGACCCAATTCCGAGCCCGAAAACAAGCAGGACCTGCCCCAAAGGTGGAGCGGAGATCGAGAGTTTAGGTATCTTTTTCCATCAAAGAAGGGCATGCCCCCGCGCTGCGCTTGAACAAATGCGATCGGTAAGTTGCTTCGCGGGCACAGCCGGAGACAAACAGAATGGGCAGGCAGAGAGAAGGTCACTGAGTGGTTGCGCGAGAATTCCCACTCCAGCCTTACCCTGACAAGCGGCAACGATCATTGAGAAGCCGGAGTTTGGCCGGCCGGATTGGTTCTGCAACATGGGCTGTTGTACGGCTTGGCAGAGGATAGGACTCTAGCTCTATCCATGCCCAGGGAGATGTCTTGGACAACAGCGCCAGATGCTGATCGCTATCAACCCAACACGGGAGGTCGTCACAGACCGCTTATGACGTCGATTTTGGACACGCTGGACCGACTGGGAGCCGAGCACCCGCACAAACGTCTTTACTCCTACCTTGACCCGCACGGAAAGACGCTGGAGAGCTACACGTATGCGTCCTTCCTGCGCCGCACCAGAGCCATTGCGCAGCACCTGTTGAAGGACGGCCGCTTTGCCCCGGAGCAACGGCTGCTGCTGGCTTACCCGCCGGGGCTGGAGATGATCTGCGCCTTCTTTGGCTGCGTGCGCGCCGGACTGGTTCCGGTGCCGGTGTACCCACCCAGCTCGCGCGGCTTCCAGAGCGCCCTTTACAAGATGGTCCACATCGCCAAGGACTGCCAGGCCGCCGGAGTGCTGACCAACGAAGAGTACTACGCAGCGCTCAAGACCAATCTGGCCCGAAGCGGCGTCTGCGCCTCGGGAGTGGACGTCGATTTCATCTCCGGCCTGGCATGGATCCCAACCGAAGGGTTTGTCGAACCGATCCGCGCAGAGTTCTCCGCAGCGACTTCTCGGACACTTTTTCTGCAATACACCTCGGGCTCAACCATGGACCCCAAGGGAGTGGTGGTCACCCACGAAAACATCCTCCATACCAGTCCGCTGGTCATCGATCATCCGGATCCTGTGGTGGTCTCCTGGCTGCCGCAGTATCACGATATGGGTTTGATCGGCTGTTACCTGTATCCGGCGCTGCAAGGCGGCACGGTCTACGGCTTCTCGGCTACCGACTTCATCCAGCGCCCCATCCTCTGGTTTGAGACCATCACTCGCTATCGCGCCACGGCATCGGCGGCGCCCAACTTCGCCTACGACTACTGTCTGCGCGCCGGCCGTCTCTCCAAAGAAAGCCTTGCAGAGTGCGATCTGAGCTCACTGAAAATCCTCATGTGCGCTGCCGAGCCGGTGAAGCCGGAGACCTTTACTCGCTTCCTGGAGACCTTTGAGCCTTTCGGACTGAAGGCGACGAGCTTTTACGCCGCATACGGCCTGGCGGAGAACACGCTGGCTGTCTCCCTGGGCGGCCGCTCCATCCTCTCGGTGCAAAAGCACGCGCTGGCGCTGGGCAAGGCGCGGATGACCACCGAGGTCTCCGAGATCGAAGCCTCGGTCCAGGTGGTCAGTTGTGGAACTCCGCTGCCCGGCATCCAGGTGAGGGTCGTCGACCCGGAGCGCCATGTTGCGCTGGAGCGAGGACAGATTGGCGAGATCTGGATTGCGGGCCAGGGCAAGTGCCAGGGCTACTGGAACAACCCCGAACTCACGTTGAAGCAGTTTCACGCACGGCTGGTGGACGACAGCCCCTTTGACGATGGTTATCTGCGCACCGGCG
>JAKART010000255.1 GCA_021819255.1 Acidobacteriota bacterium | reverse complement strand
TTCCGATCTAGATCAAGCAGAGATTTCGGGCCAATTACGCCGGCGCTGTGACGGACGTCGACTACTGGGTCGGCAAGGTGCTGGACACGATCGAGCAGTTGGGATTGTTCGAGAACTCGGTGGTGGTATTCATGTCCGACCATGGCGCCATGCTGGGCGAGCACGGCCAGTTCCTGAAGGGGCCGGACAAGCTGCGCGGACAGGTTACGCATGTTCCGCTCATGGTCCGGGTTCCGGGAGGCGAAGGCGCGGGCAAGAAGGTGGACGGCTTCGTACAGATTCCCGATGTGATGCCCACGCTGCTTCATCTGCTGGGGTTGCAGCCGCCGGCGCGCGTGACCGGTGCCAACGTTTGGCCCTTGGTGACAGGCGAGACCCGCTCCATCCGCGACAGCGTGGTGCAGACCTACGGCTGGGTGGGAGCGGTGCGCACCAAAGAATGGAGCTACTCCGAGATCTGGAAGCCGGAAGCGCAGCAGGAACAGTTTCACGCTTTTCCCGGAGCGCCGCTCAGCATATACAAGCCGCAGCTCTACAACCTGGCGAAAGATCCACAGGAGATGAACAACGTGGTGGAACAATATCCCGATATGGCGCGGCAGATGTCAGCCAGGATGAAGGAATACATCACCTCCGGCGAGGGCCTGACCTTCGGCAGCTTCAACGCGAAGCCGACCCTGAACATGAGTGGGGGGCTGTACTCCAAGTGAAGCGGGAAGCAGAATGGGTGAAAAGCCTGCCTGCGGACTCCCGCGCCATCGTAGCCAGTCCGGCGCCGCATTTTCGCGGGACGGGGAGCCTGGTCGCGCGCGGAGTGCATGCGAAGCGTCCCCGGCTACGGGGCATTCGCATCCGCTACGCAGCGTACAGCGTTTGCGCCAGGCCAGGCTCCCGGACCCCGGCTTGTTGCCGCGTTCCACGCGGAGCGGAAGAATTCAGATCGCGTTTCTCAAACGCGCTACGGGAAACAAAATAGGAGTCGAGAACGAAAAAGGAACGCCCGTGGGTTTGAGTTTGATGCCACGCCTTTCCTTTTTGCAGCACTGGTTCGCGCTGTCCGACCCCGGAGCCGAGGACGCGCTGCATGAGTCGCCGGCCTTGCGCGGCTTCCGCGGCATTGATTCGGGCCGCGCGCCAGCGCCGGAAGAGACGACCATCCTGAACTTCCGCCACCTGCTTGAACAACACGATCTGTGCGGGCAGATGCTGGATGTGGTGAATGACCATCTGGCCTGGAAGGGGGTGCGCACTTCGACCGGCACGATCGTAGATGCGACGATTATCGCTGCGCCGAGCTCGGTGAAGAATGCGAAGAAGGAGCGCGATCCGCCGATGCATCAGACGAAGAAGGGGAATCAGCACCACTTCGGCGCCAAGGCGCATATCGGCGTGGATAGCAAGTCCGGCTTGGCGCATTCGGTGCGCACGCCGGCGGCCGGCATGCACGACAAACACATGTTGCCTGACTTACGGCCCGGCGATGAGAAGAAGGTCTGGGGCGACGGTGGGTGTCAGGGGCAGACGGAAGTGATCCGCGAGGCCGCGCCTGCCGCGGAGGACATGACCAATAGACCATTTTCCCTGATGATGGGTGTACGGAAGCGGGCGTTCCGTGGCGTTTTCATTGAGGAAAACGCCCACAGGAGTCGTTCCCCTTGCTTACACCTTCAGGGAAAATGGTCCAGGCGTGCGAAGAATCCCAAGGGCGAAGTGAACGAGGAAGTGAAGAAGAAGAATCGCGCCAGGTCGCGTGTGCGAGCCAGGGTGGAGTGGCCGTTTCGCATTCTGAAGCGGGTCTTCGGCTACACCAAGGTGCGTTATCGCGGCATCGGGAAAAATCAACACTCGCATCTGGCGGCCTTCGCGCTGGTCAATGTGTACCTGCACCGAAAGCGGCTGTTGAAGATGCTGCCCGCGTTGACACCGCAAGCGGCATCGTGTCTCTGCTGGCCGAAAACCGGGCCGCGGAGACGAAGATTGAGGCGGGTTGCAGAACGTAAAGCTGACAACATCGAGGCCACGGCGCGCCAGATCATCTCCCGGAGAAGAATTTTCTTCAGTCGCAAGAAAGGAACAACCTGATCAGAGGTTCCCGGCATGCGACCGCCGGTTGGCCCCGGCCAAAGCCGGAGTGTCCAACTTCTGAGATAGCTTCACACCGGACGGAACGGACAGATGATGAGGGTGTTCTATGCTGGTCTGTGTGGAATGGCTGCCGGATGCACAGGGGCGCACGCGGCCTGATCCGAGGAAGTTTTCGCGGAACGATGCCAGGAAGGACGGTTGCGATGGCGGTGGAGTCCAAAGAGGAGCAGAGCAGAGAGCAGCAGAAGCTGATCGCCAGGATTCGAAGGATCCGCGGCCAGGTGGACGCCATTGAGCGCTCCCTGGCCGAGAAGGAGCACTGCGCCGACACGCTGATGTTGCTGGCCAATGTACGCGGAGGCGTCAATAGCCTGATGGCCGAGGTGCTGGAGGACCATATCCGCCTGCACATGCTGTCTCCAGGAAAGAACCCGGTGGCCTCCACCGAGCTGGCCGAGGATCTGATCGATCTGGTGCGAGCCTATCTGAAGTAGCCTGGCGACGCTTCGGCCTGGTGGTGGGAGAAGAAGGAGCTGCGCAGAGCCGCGTCGCGAAAGGCTTCCACGCCGCCGGGACGCAGCGTGGAGAGAGCGCCGGCAAGGTTGCCGAAGGCTGCGGCGCGCAAAGGGTCCATACCGTCAAGCCAGACGCGGAGGAAGCCGGCGTTGAAGCTGTCACCGGCGCCGATGGTATCGATGACGTCGTTGGAATCGATGGGGATGGGGGCAACCCAGTCGCGCTGGGATCCGCGCTGGACCAGGGCTCCCCGCGCTCCGCATTTAACCACAATCAGCGGCACCCGAGGAGCGAGCGCGTCCAGAGCTGCTTCCAGCGAGGGAAGGCCGGCGATCTTTTGAACCTCCACTTCATTGGGCAAAAGCAGATCGATCTTGTCCAGCAGCGTGGGCAGAACGCCGCTCCAGAGGCCGGAGGGGTCGTCATTGGTGTCCAGCGAGAGGGTGAGGCCGGAGCGGCGGAGGTGGTCAAAGAGTTGCGGCAGGCCTGCGTGGAGGCCGGTCTGAAGGAAGAGCGAGGAGAGATGAAAGTGGCGGGCGGTGACGAGCAGCGAGAGGTCAAGATCAGAGACCGTGATCTGCTCTGTGACGCCAGGGTAGGTGAGCATGTGACGCCGAGCGCCGTGCGGCAACACGATGGTGACCCCGGTCCGGGTGTCGGCGCGGCGAACGATGGGAGAGGTGTCCAGACCGGCTTCGGCCAGATGCGCTAGGGCAATCGTTCCCATAGCGTCGTCGCCCAGCAGAGAGGCGAACCCGACGCGGGCGCCCAGAAGGGAGAGGTTGTGGGCCAGGATGGAAGAGGATCCGCCCAGGGTCATGTGGAAGTTGGAGGCCAGAAGCTCAACGTCCACCGGAAGCGCCTCGGGAAGGCCCTGCAGGATGAGATCGAGATTGGTTTCTCCGGCGATGACAACGTCAAGCGGTTTGACGGCGGAGGCGATCATGAGAGTCCTTGGGTGGGCGATGTGAATGGAGCTTCAGAAAGGTATGGAGCGGAAAGGGCTCTGGCGGAAGAGACCAAAGCGAGCGCTCCTGGCGATTTTAGCTTCCTGCTGGAGAGGAGGGAAAGCATCCCGCCGGGTGGCGCGATGCGAAGAGACCAAGCCAGCGCATTCTCGGCAACAAGCCAGAAGGCGGCTGGGCCCGCGCTGATAGACCATTTTCCCTGAAGGTGTAAGCAAGGGGAACGACTCCTGTGGGCGTTTTCCTCAATGAAAACGCCACTGAACGCCTGCTTCCGTACACCGATCATCAGGGAAAATGGTCTAGTATAGGGATCCTGGCGCAACGGCATGGACAGAGATTGCGGGCGAACATGGACGGGTGGAGACGGAAGGCGGCCTGCGAAGGACGGGAGGGGATGATGCAGCGACCTGACGGACAGGATGACACGCAAAAGGACAAGTTTGTGGCCATGATGCGGGCCAAGGCGCAGGTGATGTTGCCCCTGAGCGAGTTTCATCCGCGCAGCATGTTGAAGACGGCCGAGCATGAGGTAAGGCGGCCGCGCTTCCCGGTAATTGACTACCACAATCACCTGGACGCGCAGGATCCGGCGCAGGTTCTGCGGGTGATGGATGCTTGTGGAATCGAGCATATGGTGAACATCACGATGAAAGTGGGCGAGGCGGCGCTGGCGATGATGGAGCGCTATCGCAAGGCGGATGCGCGCCGCTTCTCCACCATTGGATGGATGGACTGGGATGGGGTGGAGGGGGATTTTGAAGTCTTTGTAACTCGCAGCGTGGAGCGGCTGGAGCGGCTGATAGAAGCCGGAGCGGTGGGCTTCAAGATATGGAAGGATCTGGGCCTGACGGTCCGCGACGCCGGCGGTGAGCTGGTGCGGGTGGACGACGAGCGGCTGGCGCCGATCTTTGAGCGGGCCGGCGAACTGGGCGTTCCGGTCATGGTGCACATCGGGGATCCGGAGGCCTTCTTTCTTCCCATTGATGGCGACAATGAGCGCTATGAGGAGCTGGCGGCGCATCCGGAGTGGAGTTTTTACGGCAGCCAGTATGGCAAGAGC
>JAKART010000254.1 GCA_021819255.1 Acidobacteriota bacterium | reverse complement strand
GATCTCTCTCGCCGGCCGAGCAGATCGTCAAAATCGTCCGTGATGAATTGATTGTTACTTTGGGCGCAGATACGGCGCGTTTCAAGTTTGCTTCCCAGCCGCCCTCGGTCATTTTGATGGCCGGCCTGCAGGGTTCCGGCAAGACGACCACCTCCGGCAAGCTGGCCCATTGGCTCAAGAAGGGCGGTCACCGGCCTATGCTGGTCTCCGTCGATGTCTACCGCCCCGCCGCCCGCGAGCAACTGGCCATCGTCGCCCGCTCCATCAGCGCCCAGATGTACGAAGGCAAGCTGGATGCCACCGGCGCCGGCACAGATGACGTTCTCCGCTTGGCGAAGGAAGCCCGTCGCGAGGCAGCCAACTACGGCTGCGACATCCTTATCGTGGATACCGCAGGCCGCCTCGGCATCGACGAGGCCCTCATGGAGGAGATGGCCCAGCTCAAAAAGCTGCTCTCCCCCACTGAGATTCTCTTCGTCGCTGACGCCATGACCGGCCAGGACGCCGTCAACTCCGCCAAAGCCTTCAACGACAAGCTGCAGATCACCGGAGCCATTCTCACCAAGATGGACGGAGACTCCCGTGGCGGCGCCGCTCTCTCCATCCGGCAGATCACCGGCCAGCCCATCAAGTTCCTCGGTACCGGCGAGAAGCCAGACGCCTTTGAGCCCTTCCATCCCGACCGCATCGTCAGCCGCATCATGGGCATGGGCGATATTGCCACGCTGCTCGAACGCGCTGATGAGAAGCTGGACAAGAGCAAGGCCGCCGACTTCGCCAAAAAGGCTCTCTCCGGCGACGGCTTCTCTCTGGAGGACTTCCGCGAGCAGCTCCGCCAGATCAAGAAGCTTGGCAGCATGCAGTCCATCCTCAAGATGCTCCCCTCCGTCGGCCCCTTCGCCCAGATGCAGAAGGCCGCCGGCTCCATCGACGAGAAGCAGTTCAGCCGCGTCGAGACGATCATCGATTCCATGACCCGCAAGGAGCGCCAGAATGCGTCCATCATCAACGGCAGCCGCCGCAAGCGCATTGCCGCCGGCTCAGGAACTACCGTGCAGGAGGTCAACAGCCTCCTCCGCCAGCACCAGCAGATGAGTAAGATGTTCAAAACCATGGACGCAGGGGGAGGCAAGATGCAGCAGCGGCTCATGAGCCAGCTAGGCGGCGGCCAGAGGTTCAGCCGCTAGACCATTTTCCCTGAAGGTGTAAGCAAGGGGAACGACTCCTGTGGGCGTTTCCCTCAATGAAAACGCCACTGAACGCCCTCCTCGGTGTACCCATCCACGCTGAAAATGCTACAGAGTTTGCTCCATGCCAGCCCTGCCCGCGTAAAAAAGCCCCAGGCCATGCCTGCGCTGAGGCAATGAATCTTCCCATGCGTTAAGCCCAGCCGATGCTAGGGATACGGCTTTCCATTCACCATCCTGACGCCATACTGCCCGGAGTAATTGTCCCTTGCTTACGGATGCAGAGACTGGATAGCCAGTCGCTCAACTCCATCCCGACCCGATGCGGCGGCTTCGGGAGCGCTGCTCCCAGATGCTCCGCCTGGCCTGAGGTCACAAAGAAATCGCCAAGGTGGAACCCAGGCCCGGGCCACCGCGACCCCGGCATTGCTCCTCCCCAAATCCTCCCGGCTCTGGGATCAGGGCTGCCGGGGCGCGCCGACCTGACTCCAGAGCCCATCTCCGATTCGCTTTTAGCGGATCTTCTCGATGCCGCTCCGTGTCAGTCTGTCACCCGCATTCCGCACGGACTCCAACAAGGCGTCGATCTGCGCGTGGGTGGTGCGATGATTCACAATGGCGGCGCGGATCACGACTCGACCCCGGATCCTGGTGGCAGAGGGCGCCACCTCGCCCCCCGCCTGCACGGCAATCACAATCTGGCGGTTCAAGCCGTCCAGACGCTCCTCATCCTGTGGAGCGTCCTCTGCCAACTCCCGGCCGGCATCTTCGATCCGCCATACCCCCCGGAATCGGAAGCAGGCGATGTTCAACTCGACGGGCGCCATCATCTCCAGTTCTGCCATCCTGCTCACCCGGCTCTCCAGATAGCGGGCAAGCCGACAAGTATGGCTCACCACCTCTCCCAACGCTTGCGTTCCGTAAACCTTCAATGTGGTCCAAACCTTAAGCGCCCGGAAGCTTCGGGAAAGGTCTGGGCCGAGATCGCAGGGCCACGGCGACCCGGCGGCAATTCCCTGCTCTTCGCGCCCCAGATAGGCGGCGCTGGTGACAAAGGCGGCTTGTTGCAGCGCTCCGTCTCTCACCAGAAGGAATCCGGCATCGTAGGGAACCTGCGCCCATTTGTGAAAGTCGAAGGCCAGCGAATCGGCTCTCTCGATGCCCTTGAGCCGTCCAGCCAGATCTGGGCAGAGCATGGCGAGCGCTCCAAACGCTCCGTCAATGTGGAACCACATCTGCTCCCGCGCACAGATGCCCGCCAGGTCGTTCAGGTCGTCGATGGCGCCGGTATCCACGGTTCCCGCAGTCCCCACCAACAGAAAAGGTGTCCAGCCTTGACTGCGGTCCCGGGCCACCTGCGCGGACAGAGCCTGCAAGTCCAGGCGATGCCTCCGGTCCACACCGATCAGCCGCAAGGCGTCACTGCCCAGCCCAACCATATCCATCGCCCGCGTGACGCAAGCATGCACCTCGGTGGAGGCATAGGCGACTAGCCTCCCGGCGGCCGCCATCTGCCCCAGACCCTTGCATCGAACCTCGAAGCCCAGCCTGGCATCCCGCGCTACCTTCACGGCGACGAAGTTGGCCATCGATGAGCCGGTGACAAACAGCCCTGACGCACCGGCAGGAAATCCGAATAGGTTCCGCATCCACTCTGTAATCTGCCGCTCGACCTCCACCGGAATCTGATCACGCCCCCCCAGGTTCGCGTTCAGCCATGCGGCCAGCATCTCCGCCAGGGCGCCTACGGGCGTGCCCCCGCCCTGCGCCCAGCCCATAAATCCAGGATGACCGTTGCGAGAGGTATAGGGAAGGATGAACTGCAGGAACTCCTGGTGCACCTGCTCCAGCGATGTGGGCTGCACCGGCAGCTTCTGGCGGAAACGGTCACGCACCGTTTGCGGAATCTCTTGCCAGACCGGTTGCTGTCCTATGCTTTCGGTGTAGTCCAGCATGTCCTCCAGCATGCGGTGCGCCTGGATCCGCAGAGCGTCCCATGGCTTCGGGTCCAGAGTTCGCTCGGGAGAGCCCTCTGGGGCGGGAGGCGGCTGGTTGACCTCCCTGTGAACGGAGACAGGCCGATCCAGCAGGGCGAGCGTTGCCATCTCTGTCTTCGATGTGCTCCCTGCGCTTGGATCACTCTGCATCTTCTCCACCTTCCCGGTCTTCGCCATGTACCCTTGTTGCCTCCGTCTGATCTCGGGAGCGGTCTCCCGCCTCGATCCAGGGCGCAATCCAGGTTGCGATCCAAGGTGCGATCGAGGAAAACCCATGGCGGCCAGCCCTTCCTCAACTGTAATTTGCTCTCCAGATTTCGGTAACCAGCCCGATGCGGCCCGGCATCCTCTCCCTGGCGCTACGAGCCCATCCAGTTCCATCTTATAAGTGCGGAGTGAGCTTGCCCCGAGTTTGCCCCCGAGCTTGTCTCCGAGGTTGTCCCCAGGAGAGCCGCAGCAAAAGCAGAGCCAGAGATCCTCCGTTTTCTCTCAGCGAACTCTCCGGAAAACGGCGCAGCGAGTTCCTGTGCGGGCTCCAGACCGATCCCTCTGCTTCCTGTGGCTGCTCGCAGCCGCCCGGGTTCGGGCTCGGCGAGCAGCTCGATGTCGTCTGGCCCCTGCCCCGGATCTCCCGATCCGCCAGGGGACAACGAGCGACAATTTCCAGCAGGGGCGTTACACTGAGAGCGATTCCGCAGCCGATGATCGATCGAAGCCTGGGTGTTAGACCATTTTCCCTGATGATGGGTGTACGGAAGCGGGCGTTCAGTGGCGTTTTCATTGAGGAAAACGCCCACAGGAGTCGTTCCCCTTGCTTACACCTTCAGGGAAAATGGTCGAGCTGCTTCCTCCAGAGGGAGAAGCGATGAGGTGCGCAAGGATGGCGATCACCCCCGCTGACTGACGCTGCATATCTTCTCAAGACGGTAACGGAGCGAACGCCATGCATCTCAGGCTCGAATCTGCCTTCGTAGGCAACGTCCATGTCATCCGATGCAACGGGGCCATCGTCCTGGGGGAGGAGAGCGGCGCTCTGGAGGCCGCTTTCAAGGAGCGATCCCTGGCGTACACCCACTTTGTCCTGACGCTGAGCGAAGTAACCCGCCTGGACAGCATCGGTCTGGGATTGATCGCTCGATACATGACCGCCGTCCGCCAGCGCGGGGGCGACCTTCGCATTGCCGCTCCCTCTGGCTTTGTCTCCAGTCTGCTCAACAAGACGATGCTCTCGACCGTCATCCGGATCTTCTCGACGGAAGCGGAGGCCGTCGCCTCCTATCATGTCAAATCTGATTTCCGATCGGCGGAATCGCACAGCGGCCGGCGCGTTCTGGCGATCGACCCCTCTCTGGATCTGTGCGCCTTTGTCCGCACCGTTCTTACCCAGCACCACTTCGCGGTCCGTACCTGCAACATGCTGCAGGACGCAAAGACCATTCTTCGTTCCAAC
>JAKART010000253.1 GCA_021819255.1 Acidobacteriota bacterium | reverse complement strand
TACATGGAGGGGCCGTCAGGTATGACTGCGTGGATCTGGACGGCCAATCTTCTGGGTTGGCCCGTAATTCAACTTTCCATCTCCTGGCTCGCGCTGCGCCTCCCCGCGCAGATCTTTGCTCAGGATCTTTGGATGACGGCTCCGCGAAGGTGGGAGCGGGAGGGGCATCTCTATCGCGACTGGCTGAGGGTGCGCAGGTGGAAGTTGCTGCTGCCGGATGGAGCTTTTTGGCTAGGAGGGTTTGCAAAGAAGAGATTGTCCTCCCGGGAGCCGGCCTACCTCTTGCAGTTTGTGCTGGAGACCCGTCGAGCCGAGCTGGCTCATTGGTGCATGCTTCTTTGTTTGCCGCTGTTTTTTTTGTGGAACCCGCCCTGGGCGTGTGGAGTCATGACGGCGTATGCGCTTTGCGTCAATCTGCCCTGCATCGTCGCCCAGCGCTACAACCGCATCGTGCTGGGGCGCAGGCTTCAGTCCCTGTGGCCCATTCTGGATTTGCAGTGAGGCAAGCCATGCAGAGGCCGGCACCCATCCATTCGCGGCGTCGATATTTGGTGCATCTTTATTGCACGCGCGCTCACCAGAGCGAGAGTTGCACCTATTCTGTGCGAATTCGCCCTTGGAGCGCCCGCGGCCACTCCCGAATCAAGGCGATGGACAGGGTGTTTGCCGATGAGTGGGAACTGATTGATATTGTGAATCCGCTTCTCGTTCGTGGTTCGGATGTTCGGGACGTGATGGAACACATCGAAAGCCCCAACGGCTTTTTTTACCTCTTGCGTTTGACTGGCGAGGAGGCGGAACGGTTGGGCTGGCGGCAGGAAGCGGCCGAGGATGGGGTAAAGTGAGGCCAAAGCCCCTGAATCCTGATGGATGGTGGCAACGGCCATGCCGAAGCGCGCGGCAAACTTCCTTCGGCGCTGGATGCCTCTTCTTCCATCCGCATCGCTCCAACCGTTGCATCGACTCCGGGAGCAGCGCCACGGACCGCAGGCGCGAGCTCAGGAACGGAGCGAGCTTGGCGAGACTGCCCCCGGAGAGGGCGGGAACAGGAGTGGAAGATTTCTTTGCGCACTGAATGACAGAAGCAGGTTCCAGAAGGAGATAAAAGGAGAGGATCATGAAGATCCGAGAGTACAAAAGCGAGATATGGTTGCCATTGGCTCCCGAAGCATTGTTTCCGTTCTTCGCCGACGCAGCCAATCTTGAGAAGATTACCCCGCCATGGCTGAACTTCAAGATCCTGAATCCGGGAAGGATTGAAATGCAGGAGGGCGCGTTGATCGAATACAAACTGAGGATTCACGGTGTAGCCGTCCGCTGGCGAACGCGCATCAGCCTCTGGCAGCCGCCGCGCTGCTTTGTCGATGAGCAGCTCCGCGGCCCATATCGGAAGTGGGTTCATCGCCATACCTTTGAAGCCTGCGACGGTGGAACCCGAGTGCGAGACCGTGTGGAGTATTCCATTCCCTTCGATTTTGCGCTCCATCGCTGGTTCGTTCGTCCAGACATTGAGAAGATCTTCCGATACCGCTCCGAGCAGTTGCACAGGCGCTTTGGATGTGAGCCGTGCGGCCATGGCGAGGCTCAAGCCTTGATTCGCCAGGCATGAGAAAGGCAAAGACCGGCAAGAGTGGAAGATGTTTGTTCGCGCAGCGGGCGAGAAGCAGGAGAATCTCGGATCGCCTCTCCGGCTCCATTCAAGGTTACAAAACTAATACCTTGCTACGTTGAGCGAAGTGAAAAAATTCAGGCATGACTGAGTACAGCAGGATTATCCAGGGTGGAATGGGGGTTGGGGTCTCTAACTGGAAGCTGGCGCGGACGGTCTCTGCGGCGGGGCATCTGGGCGTAGTTTCTGGAACGGCGCTGGATCAGGTGCTGGCACGCCGGCTGCAGCAGGGTGATCCGGGCGGAGAAATGCGGCGGGGGCTGGATGCTTTTCCCTTTCCGGCGATGGCCAAGCGGATACGGCAGGCTTATTTCATTGAGGGTGGAAAGCCGGACCGAACTCCCTATCGCTCGATTCCTCTGCTGGTGAAGGACAATCCACGGGAGTTGACGGAGTTGTGCATGGTGGCCAACTTTGTGGAGGTGTTTCTGGCCCGCGAGGGGCACGGGAATCCGGTGGGCATCAACTATCTGGAAAAGATCCAGACGGCGATTCTGCCCAGCGTCTATGGGGCGATGCTGGCGGGGGTGGGGTATGTGATTATGGGGGCCGGGATTCCGCTAAGGATTCCCGGGGTGCTGGATGCCTATGCGCAGCATCGTCCAGCGGAGTATCCGTTGCATGTGGCGGGGGCGCTGGAAAGCGACGATGGGATGATGCGCTTTGATCCGGGCGAATATGCGGAGTGCGCTCTGCCTGCTCTGCAGAGGCCCAGGTTTCTGGCGATTGTCTCCTCTAACACGCTGGCGATCACGATGACGAGGAAGGCCAACGGACGAGTGGATGGGCTGGTGATCGAGACCCAGACCGCGGGCGGACACAATGCCCCGCCGCGCGGGAAGATGCAGTTGAGCTCTTTGGGTGAGCCGATCTATGGCGAGCGCGATGCAGTGGACATCGAGAAGCTCTGCGATTTGGGAGTCCCTTTCTGGCTGGCTGGCGGCTATGGCAGCGCGGAAAAGCTGACCGAGGCGCTGGCCGCGGGAGCTGCGGGAGTGCAGGTAGGAACAGCCTTCGCCTTGGCCGACGAGTCAGGCTTGAAGCGAGAGTACAAACGGAAGTTGCTGGAGAGCGTGGTTGCGGGTACGGCGAGGGTATTCACCGATCCGCTGGCCTCGCCTACGGGTTTTCCGTTCAAGGTGGCCCGTCTGGAGGGCACGGCCTCCCAGGAGGAGGTGTATGCGGCCCGGCCACGGATCTGCAACCTTGGGTACTTGCGCCAGGCTTACCGCACCACGGACGGGGGTATCGGCTATCGCTGCGCCGCCGAACCCCTCAGCATCTATCTCTCCAAGCAAGGGCACGCGGAGGAGACCGTAGGACGAAAGTGCATCTGCAATGGCCTGTTTGCCAACATCGGGCTGGCACAGGTTCTCCCCGGGAATCGAGTCGAGCCGGGGTTGGTTACGGCCGGCGACGACCTGGCGACCCTGGCCCAGTTCCTCCGCCCGGGTGCGACGAGTTACAGCGCGATGGATGTGATTGCGAAGTTGGAAAGAGGACTGGCTCCGCAGGAGCACGTCTCGCGACAAGCAGAACAAATAGAGCTACAGCCCTCCTTGTCGGCTGTGGCGGGCGCGTAGAGGCGGGGTCTGGCTGAATGCAGCGGCGCCCGGGGGCAGGCAGGTGTCTTCATCGAGTAAGAAAGGATGAGACTGGAACAGCGGGCGGTCGCGGCGCCGAACCCAATTGGAATTTCGACCCGGATTGGGAAATAGACCCGCAAAGAGTTGCATCTCGTCCAGAAGATGGCTCAGGTCAGTGGTAAACCTGTTGGCTCTGGGGGCCAGGTGACCGAGACGCCTGTCCGTCCGCCGGTTCCTCCTTGGGCTTGGGGTGGAGCCGATCCATCGAGAGAGGCTTGCGGACAACATGGCCGTGTTCCTTGCCGAAGTTCGCCCTACTTCTGAGCAACCAGAAATCGGGCTCGCAGGGAGATCTCACGAGGTGGATTCTGATAGGCTACTGCGCCGGCAGTTGTCCAGCGCGTCCAGGATGTCGTAGGGGTCGGGACGAACTCGGTGGTCTGCATGGGCCTCGGCGAAGAGGATCTCGCCTGAGGGGGCAATGATGAAGGTCGCTGGGATCGGAAGCCTCCATGTCTTGGAGCCTTGGTCGCCATGGATGAAAGGGAGGTGAATCATCATCGACCGATAGTGCTCTTGGAGGGGTTCGGGAAGGGTGTAGGCCACCTGGAAGGCCTCGGCGATCCGGCAGCCTGCATCCGAGAGCAGCGGATACGCCAGGCCGTGGTGCTGCGCGGTGAAGTCGTTCTGGCGGGGGAGCTGGGGCGAGATCGCCACCAGCAGGGCTCCGCGCTCGCGGACCTGTGGAAAGGCAGCCTGCCAGGCTTCTAACTGGGTCATGCAATAGGGACACCAGCGCCCACGGAAGAACAGAAGGATGAGCGGCCCGATCGCCAGCAGGTCAGAGGAGCGGATGAAGCGGGCGTTGGCCGGAGACAAGTTGCGCAGAGATGTAGCCGTTGCATCGGGAAGATCAAACGGGGGCGCCATGGCGCCAACCGGCAGGATCTGGTCTTCGATGCCGGTGAACAGGAGGTCGTGAACGGCTCTTTCAGTCATGGCGAGCCGCTCAGGCTGTACCAGGGCCCGGGTCTGGGTCGTGATGTTGTCCAGTTTGGCCTGCAAATGGGTGGAACGAGGCATCGCTTCTCTAGTGTAGCTCTCCGCCAGAAGGGACGCGACGCGAGGTCAGGCGATCTTCGAACCTGCCCGGAGATCGCCGCGGAGTGGATCGGCCTGCCAGGAGGGTTGCTACAGGGGAAGAGAGGGAGTGCTCGAAGAGGTATTGCGTGCCGCCATGGTCGGAGGTATGATCAACCAGCTTCAAGAAGGTAGCACCAGTCCAGGGCCAGCGAGGGAAGAGCGATGAGAGGTGGGTGGAGGCTTCTAGCGGTCGTTTCGTTGTTGTGTGCGGCAACCGTGTGCTCAGCGGTCAGGTGGC
>JAKART010000252.1 GCA_021819255.1 Acidobacteriota bacterium | reverse complement strand
GTCCTGCGGCAGGTCATGTCCTGGGCCTGCGGAGCGGCTTGTTTGATGGCTTCGGTCTGTCCCTGATAGCCTCCGCCGCCCCACACCTTACGCTCCTCGCCGTGCAGCAGATCGGGCAGCACGGTCGAGTCCGCCACGTTGGCCGAGGTCGTCACCAGCGTATGCACCGTGCCCTCTTTCGCATCCACGCCAACGCGAGCCTTCAGCCCGAAGTACCACTGGCTGCCCTTGCGCCGCAGCGGCCAGCGCACGTGCTTCAACTTCTGCGCCTCATGCCGGCTGTGCGCGCGCAGTCGGCTCGTCCCGGCCCGGCGCACCTCATCGACGGCTTGATTCAAGTGCTTACGTGATGTGAAACCCGTCCAGCACGTTCAACGCCTGGCCGGCTTCCTCGGCCAGCACCTTCAGATGCGGCTTCCACATATCGCTGCAGACAGACCGGAGGCCTTCGACAAGCTCCTTTCGCAGCTCGTTCAGCCCACGGCGCAGCGTCCGCTCGCAGCGCCGCCGGTCGACCCACAGCAGCCGCTGACAGCCGGCATCGATCGGATAGATCATGGCCAGGAAATTGACCGCCTTCAGGCCATGACCCCAGTGAATCTCGTCCACCCCGGTGGCCGCAACGTCGCTCACCTTATGGTGCGCAAGGACTCACCCCGCGAACCAATGCACCGAGCGATAGACCGCCTCCCAACTGACCTGAAAGGCCTCGTATATCCGTACTCCGGGCTCGCCCCCGGCAGCATGGCGTCCCGGCTGATGCCGTTGCCGATCGCGATGCGGTCGTGAAACTCCAGCATATGGATACGCTCATCAGCTTCCGGGCCGGCTCCTGGATTCGTGACCTTCAGGTGATCGGTTTACCCTTCCTCTTCGCTCCCATTTCCACCATCGGCTACGTCGGTCTGCCCGCGGAGAAGAACAACTCGATCTCGGCCTTGATCAACTTCATGCGCAATATCGGCATGAGCTTCCCACCTCGATTGTGATCGCCATCCTTGCTCGGCGACAACAGTTTCATCAGCAGGTTCTTGTACCGCACCTCACCCCCGGCGATGTGTACCCCACTGAGTCGCTGCAAAGGCTGTCGCATGCGTTGTTCTACGCTGGACTCAGTTCCACCGATGCCCTCAATCAGGCCTGCGTGCGCTTCCACCAGAGTGTGGTGACTCAGGCTTACTCCTTGGCCTACATCGATGGTTATCAGGTCTTCACCGTCGGCGCGGCTACCTTCTCCGTGCTCTCGTTCTTGATGAAGGGAAACCGGCCCCATGCCCCCGGTGGACCAATGGAATTGTCCCTTTCCAAAGCCACTTACCGCCTTGGATTTGCATCTTGAATTTGCATCTTGAATGTGAATCCTGAATTTGCATTCTGGAGTCAAGATGCGTCCTTGATGCGCAGTGGTCAGATTTGAAACGTGATTCCTGTCAGCCGCTCAGCTTCGTTCCAGAGGCGTTGGGCGTCCCTGGGATCCTGCGCTGCAGTTGGAATCGGAACGGTCTTTGGATATCCCTTCAGCTCGAAGAAGCCATCGGGGCCGTAATAGTTGCCAGAAATAGCCTGAGGAGCCACGGCAGCAAAGAGCGTAGGAAGCGCGCCGCGCGCCGCGTCTTGAGACAAAAACGGCCTGAGAATGGATGACGCCATTCGGAGGACAGACGGTCCACTTCCCGGGCCGCTGGTCTGGAGGTTCGTGATGGCATAGCCAGGATGGGCCGAGGTGGCGCTTACAGGAGACCCGCAGATAGTCAGTCGGCGATGAAGTTCCAGCGCAAACAACAGGTCGGCCAGCTTCGATTGACTGTAGGCCTGCATCATCGGTCGATAGCGACGCTCACCCTGCAGATTGCCGAAGTCCATCTTTGCCCACTTGGTTACCGAGCTCGATACGATAACGATCCGGCTGCCTTCTCTCTGCCGCAGATGAGGATTGAGCAAAGCCGTAAGAGCAAAGGGGCCTAGGAAGTTTGTCGCGAACTGCCGCTCGAAGCCATCCACGGTCAGTTCCCGTCCGGGGATCGCCATCACGCCGGCATTGTTGATCAGCAGGTCGATCGATGGTCCGGGATACTCTCTGGAAAACCACCCTGCGAACTCACGCACGCTAGCCTGCGAGGCCAGGTCCAGGACAGAAGGAGTGAGGATCGCTGAAGGGATCTCCGTACGGATCTGGTCGATGGCATCTTTTGCTTTGGCCATTGAGCGAGCCGGCAGAATGATCTCGGCGCCTTTACGGGCGAGCTCCCGGGCTGTCTCAAAGCCAATGCCTGAGTTAGCCCCGGTAATGACGACACGGCGGCCGGTTTGCGGTGGAATACACGCAGCGTTCCACGATCTGGTTTGTTGTGACATATGGAGAGTATTGAGTAACCCGCAGCACCTGGCAACAGGGCAAAAGCAAAAAGACCGGCTCCAGCCTGCGGAGCAAACCCCGGTGTTCAGGAGATGTCATGTAGCAGAAGCGTAAAAAGGACTGCGCCGACAGGCTGCCTCGCGCCGAGAAAGCTGCAACTCGGCCAAAGCACTCGGTTGCCGCAGGTTTAAGGTCGATGCGGATCAGCTTACGACGAAGGTGGGGTCGCTCGGCGAGATTTCGTTGGGATTGTTCAGCCTGGCGCCGGGAGGAGCCGGCACTGCGCCGCGCAGCAAAGGATCATTGGTAGCGCGCATCCAAATATCCAGGCGCTTCTTCATGGCATCCAGCGTCGCCGCATGATCTGGAGCCGTGGCCAGGTTGTTCCGTTCGTTGGGATCGAAGAGCAAGTCATAGAGGGCCTCTGACCAGATTGTCTGGTGAGCCCATCCATGATCTACCCAGTACTTCTTTGTCGGCCCGTCGTCGCAGTTCGGCAGCACGGGATGGGTGCGTCCGTCATACCGGCGAATGTACTTCCACCGCTTGGTCCGCACGGCCCGCATCGGTTCATATGACGCATGATAATTGACCTCGGAGAAGACGGCCTCGTTGATCTCCTGGGTATCTCCTCGCAGAACAGGCAGAAAGGATCGGCCTTGAAGCCAGGCCGGCGGCTCAATTTGAAGAAGCTCGCAGAGCGTGGGGTAAAGGTCGAGATGAGAGATCATGGCATCACAAAGCTTTCCTCCAGTGAACCCTCCGGGGCCTCGCATAATCAAGTGAACCCCCATTCCGCCGTCGTAGAGGTTGCACTTCATCATTGGCCAGGCGATTCCATGATCGGTTGTCGATATGACCAGCGTGTTCTCCGCCAGTCCCGCTGCTTCGAGCGCTGCCAGGACTTCGCCTACGCCCCAGTCGAGCGTCTTTACCGATTCGTGAAAATCCGCCATATCACCCCGGCTGGCCACTACATCGGGAACCGGCTCGGGAGGCTGCATGAATTGCTGAAGGTCTTCCGGCGCGGCAGGGTGGTACGGTCGATGCGTCTCAAAGAATCCTACAGTGAGCCAGAAGGGTTCCTTGGGATGGCTGTGAAGAAAACGAACGGCACGCGGCGTCACAGAGGCAACCCCATTCCAGGGGTCGGGGATTGGTGACTCAACGGAATCGTATCCAATCGTTCGCGGATCCCGAGCGATATGCTGCAAGCCGATCAACGCAGAGTAGTAGTTGGCCTCCTTCCGCAGAGTGCGCACAATATGGTGCTGGTAGCCTTCGGGCGTCATCGAGAATCCTCGATTCACCAGTCCGAGCATTCCATTACTATGCGGACACTCTCCGGTCAGCAAGCTCGCTCTGCTCGGCGAGCAGGTGGGCGCAGCATTAAATGCCTGCCGAAAGAGGATTCCCTCTTCCGCAAGCCGCTGAAGATTCGGGATGGGAACAGCATAACCATAGGGGCTGGTCAATCTGCCTGTATCGTGAGAGTGAATGTAGAGAATATTCGGACGGGAAGCGCTCTGGGAAGATGCCGAGGCCGGCACTCCGGGCCCCAGTGCAGCCGCCACAGCTCCAGCCACAGACGCTTTGAGAAACTCTCGCCTGCCGGATACGTTTCTCGTCTGAGATTGCACATTGCCTTCGGGTTCCATCCCAAAAACCTCCGAGCGCCTGCCGTTTCTCTGGCTGTAGACCGGCCGGCGTATGCTGCGCAGCAGTGAAAGCTCGATTTGCAAGTTCTCACCGGAATCTGAAAACCGGTATTCTACGCGGTTTTCGAAAGAGTGATCAAATGGGACATTGCTGCTTCGAAGGAGTCTCCATTGACAACGTTGGTAGAGCGCGCTGAGACCTGAGCGGCGCGAAACTATTTTCTATTTGGAATATCAATCCAATAAACGCATTCCGGGAGGATTCTATCGGTCCATGAGAACTCATACTTCACTCCGCTGCGCGCTTTTGCTACCAGCTATCTTGGCGACCGCCTTTTCGGCTTCCTCGCGGAACTCGTCCGTGTCTGAGCCCGCCCGGACCTCGCCGGCCGCTGAAGCGCGAATCAACGACCTGATCCACAAGATGACGATCGAGGAGAAGGTCAGGATGTGCTTTGGTGGGACGCAACCGGGGATTATTCAATTTCCCGGCGTGGCGCGTTTGGGAATTCCGGCAATGAGAGGCAGTGATGGGCCCCGCGGCGTAACTGCGGCCAAGGATACCTCTTTCCCCTCGGGGGTCGGGATGGCGGCGAGTTGGGACGCGGATCTGTTCGAAAAAGTCGGC
>JAKART010000251.1 GCA_021819255.1 Acidobacteriota bacterium | reverse complement strand
GGTCGGTCGTGCTGGCGGCGCTCTGCTGATTCTGCATGCTGAGCTTGAGACCGTTGACGGTGGTTGTCATGCTGTTCACGGCATCGGCGGTCTGCTGGACGAGTACCTTGAGCATACCCATGTTCTCGTCTTCGGACTTTTGCAGGTTGGCCAGAGCGTCCTGAAGCTGCTGGACCTGAGTCTGGAGCTGAATGATATCCTTGCTGGCGGCGTGTGCAGGCGGGGAGACAAGTCCGGCAAGGAGGAATGGAACAGTCAGGATGCGGAAGGTATGCGATCGGATCATGCGAGTTGAACTCCTCAAAGTCCTTGAAATTGGACTCCTTCAATCAATATAAGGATACCGTTCATCGCCGAAAGAGGAGAAGTGAAGAATCGATTGAATTGGCAGGCAACCTGGGCGGAGCGAGGAAAGCCACGCAGGAGTTCGACTGGCCGGAGAGGCATAGCTCCTGTTACGGTTGTTCGCTTTTGCGGCAGTCGATGGAGAAATGCTCTGCCCATCGCCGCAGAAACGCCGGCCTGCGAGACCGGAACAAGCATGTTTGCGCGCACGCAGCCCCTCTTCTATGCTTGTGGCGAGAGATAGTTCGCTTTTCCGGGAAACCATGCACTGCCAATAGGAGAGTGCCAGCATGTAGGAGAGTGCCAGCATGGATGTAGACCGCAAGAGGCCATGGCTTTGGCTCTGTTGCATAGCGTTTCTTCTTGCCTTCCCGCGGGCCGGATTTGGCCAAGAGGCAGCCGTCCTCGCCGGATCCGTCAGAAATGATTCGGCCGGCCCCGTGGCCGGCGCGCAGATAACTGCAAAAAGCGTGACCTCCGGGCCGTCTGTGCAGACCGTTACCGATGCCTCTGGAAGCTTCAGCCTCCGGCTAGCTGCGGGAACCTACGATGTGAACGTGGCGGCGACTGGATTCGACAGCCAAACGAAGAAAGTTTCGGTCACTGCCAACAAGGCGCCTGCGCTTCAGTTTACGCTGACTGCACCCCCCCAAAGCCGGGGGCTGCCCAACGCCCCATCAACCTCTCTGCAAGAGCCATCCCTGCAAGACCTCGGGTTTAGCCCGCAGCAGATGCAGAGCAACCCGCAACTGCAGGCCCGTCTGAACCGGCGCACAGAGATGCTGAAGATTCATCAAAAGCTCGGCGTCATTACCTTGTTTCCGATGGCGGCCGATCTGGTCACCGGACCCATGGCCAAGGCCAAAGGCAGGAACGGGCAGTTGATCAGCGAGCCCACGCAAGCCAATCTTGACCTCCATGCAGCCCTGGGCAGCACGACCGCCGCGCTTTATGTCTCGACAGCCTCTTTTGCCATCTTCGCCCCCAAAATCTCCGGGGTGAAGAGACGCGGGGCCATTCGCGTGCATGAGGCATTGGCATTTGTGCACGGACCCGGCATGATCCTGACTCCGATCCTGGGCTCAATGGCATTCAGCCAGGAGCAGGCCGGCGAAAAAGTGCATGGCATTGCCGCAGCTCACGGATTTGTGGCGTACACCACCGTGATTGCCTATACCGCCTCGATCATCGCCGTTTCGTGGCCAATCCACCTCAAATTCTGGAAGAAGAAATAGCCACAAGACCGGGAGAAGAAATGAAGAGAAGACTGGGAGAAGAAATGACCAGAAGAGTTTTTTCCGTTATGCTCCTGAGCGCAGTTGTTTGGTTTGCGCCCTCCCTCTTTGCCCAAGACAGCTCTCAGTGGATTCTGGACCAGTCCACGCTGAGCTACCACATGTCGCATCCCATGCACGAGGTGGATGGCGTCAGCCATGCGGCGAAGGGAAAGGGCATTTGCCAGAGCGGAAGCTGCAACTTTCTGATCGCCGTTCCGGTGAAGACCTTCGACTCGGGCGACTCCAATCGCGACCTGCATATGATGGAAGTGGTGCGCGGAGCCGATTTTCCCATGGTTGTGGTGCGCGCGCAGTTTCCGGAGTCAGAGCTGAACCAGCCATGGATTCACGCCAATCTCCAGGTCCAGTTTGCCGGCCAGACTGCCCAGTACGCGAACGTCCCCTTCCAGCGCACGCAGCAGGGCAACCAAGTGCGCATTCAGGGAACGGTCCCGTCTACCTGCTCAGACTTCAAAATTACGCGGCCATCGTTTTTGACCGTGCCCATCAAGAATGAAATTCCGGTCCATGTAGACGCAACCTGGCGCAAACAGTAGCGGGATGCATGCCATTGCGGAAAGCCGAGCGGTGACGGGATGATGCCTGCTCGCTGTGCCGCGGCTGGGGAGGGACTGACGGACTGTTGTTGGGATATCTCCCGTCTTTCCCTTCGTCTCCTGTTGATGACGCTTTGCTAACGTACGATTTCCTTCCCAACTTAAACTTTGGCTGGGACATGGCTGGATGACCCCGGCCGAAAGAGCGAAACTGACGGGCAAGAGAAACTCTCAAGATTTACCTTCTGTCTCACCGGAGAGAGCAATCCCGGCCTCGAACTCGTTGCAGGAATGGTTTTGGCGTTGCGCCATGTTCCTGCTATCGTTCAGGAAAAGAAACCACCGAAACTTGGCGGCGACTTCAGTGTCTGTATCTGCGAGGGTAATCTAAGGTTTCAAAGACGACCGAAGACCTCAAATCGATCACCAGGAGCATCTTCATGCGGCTTTCTTCTCTCTCGGTAACCCTTGGCGCGGCGTTGATCTGCGTGCTCTCCGCCAGCGCTCTTCGCGCGCAGGAACAACCCGCGGCCGGGGCGCCCCCTCCCGGCGCAGCTTCCCAGACTCCGCCGGCCGGAGCCGCCCCGGCTCCCGCGCCGGCAGCCAATCTACCGCAGCCGGCCTACGGGCAGCCGGGGCCAGCGCAGCCAGAGAATCTTCCGCCTCCCCAGCGGCAGGCCGAGCGGCAGACCGCCATGTTGACCAGAAGGCTGGGACTGACGCCCGGACAGCAATCCCAGATTGAACCCATTCTGGCGAATCGTCAGAGCCTGATTGCGGCCATCCGCCACGATCCAACGCTGGTTCCCTGGCAAAAGAGGGTGAAGATCCAAAAGGTGTTTCGTGACAGCGACGGCGAGATTGAGACGATGCTGAACGGACCGCAGCTACCGCGGTACCAGCAGATCGTGCGCGAACGCCTTGCCCGCCAGCGAAGGATGCAACAGCAGAGGCAACAGCAACAGATGGGTGCTTCTTCCATGAATTAGAAGTTGATGAAAGATCGCCAGCAGGACGCCAGATCGTAAATTGGCCGCTAAGGACCTGCCAGGATTGAGCGGCCGTTTGTCCGCAGCTTTGCATTAGACAAACCCATGCAAGCAAAGACTTAAGAGGCTTCAGAACTATGCCCCATGGCAACGGAGATTTTTATGAAGAAGATGCGTATCGTCCGTAACTCCTTGCTCACCTTGCTCTTGTGCGCGCCACCGATAACCTCCTTCGGGCAGGTCGGCGTTGGAATCGGCATCGGAGTCTCGGTGCATGTCCCGCCGCCGCCGCTACCCGTCTACGTGCAGCCGCCTTGCCCCACGCCCGGATACTTGTGGACCCCCGGCTATTGGGCTTATGGTCCCGCAGGATTTTACTGGGTGCAAGGCGTCTGGGTCGCTCCCCCTCATCCTGGGCTCCTGTGGACGCCTGGATATTGGGGCTTCGCCGGCGGTGTCTACGCCTGGCATGTTGGCTACTGGGGACCGCACGTTGGCTTCTACGGTGGAGTGAACTATGGCTTCGGCTACGGCGGGGTTGGCTTTGTGGGCGGCATGTGGCGTGGAGGAGTCTTCCGCTACAACACGGCCGTCGTGAATGTGAACACCACGGTCATCCACAACACGTATGTTGATCGGACCGTGGTTGTTCAGCGGAACTTCAATCATGCGAGCTTCAACGGACCTGGAGGAGTGATGGCGCGCCCCACGGCGCAGGAACGTATGGCAATGAACGAGCGACACTTTGCCCCAACCTCCGCGCAAGTTGCCGGAATGAATCGTGCGACCCAGAACTCGCGCGACTTCTTTGGCCATGGCAATCAAGTCAATAGCCGCCAAGGCAACCAGCAGCAACGCATCACGCAAGGGGTTCGATCGGGTCAACTGACTCCTGGTGAGACCCGAAATCTGCAGAACCGCGCGTCAAGCATCAATCGCCAGGCGCAGTCGGATCGCGCGGCCAACGGAGGATACTTGACCGGGCAGCAGCGTCAGCAAATTAACCAGCGCCAAAACAATCTTAGCCGCTCCATCTATAACGACAAACACAACGCCAACAATGACGCGACTGCAGGGGCGCGCCAGGGAAGAACCGCGCAAAATGAGAGGCAGCGAGCGCGACGCGCCGAATATCGCCATCGGCCGCAACGTTAGAAAACTTTCAGAACAGTTGTAGCCCGAAGCCTCGACCGAGACGAGCGTCATCTCCAATCTGAGCGACCCCGGCGGATTTGGCTTCTGGAGTGAATGGAAGATGCCGCTGAACACTTTCTTCCTAAAGTCCAGCCACGTTGCCGCTGCCATCAACCATCTTCCATGGCCCGCATCGGGCTACACCTTCACTGAGAATGCGGTAGACCCGCCTGCGTGTCTAGACCATTTTCCCTGAAGGTGTAAGCAAGGGGAACGACTCCTGTGGGCGTTTTCCTCAATGAAAACGCCACGGAACGCCCGCTTCCGTACACCGATCATCAG
>JAKART010000250.1:3947-4645 GCA_021819255.1 Acidobacteriota bacterium | reverse complement strand
CCGATCGGTGGTGTCAAACATGTCCAGCGGCGCGTTATCGGTGGCGGAGTCCGAGCGGCCAACCGTGCCGAAGACGGTTGCCACCTCGGGAAAGGAGCGCAGGATGCGATCCTGCTCCTGCATGAGCGCCGTCGCCTGGGTGATGGAGATGCCGGGCAGCGAGCTGGGCATATACAGCAGCGAGCCTTCATAGAAGGCGGGCAGGAACTGGCTGCCGAGGCGAAGGTAGAGGGGTATGGTTGCGCCTAGAAAGAGCAGATTCAGCGCGACGACCAGCTTCCATCGGCGCAGGCACCAATGCAGCACCGGAAGATAGATGGCCTGGGTGACGCGGGAGACGGGGTTTTTCGCCTCCGGCCGCAGCTTGCCACGCAGAAAGAAGGGCATGAGCGCAGGCACCAGCGTGATGGAGAGCAGCGAGGAGCAGATGAGCGCCATCGTTTTGGTCCAGGCCAGCGGCCGGAACATGCGGCCCTCCTGCGCCTCCAGGAGGAAGACGGGCAGGAACGAGACCACGATGATCATCAGCGAGAAGAATAGGGCCGGACCTACCTGCTGCGCCGCCCGCACCAGGATGGCGCGCCGCTCCGCGCCGCTGGGCGCGTCGGCTCGCTCCGCCAGATGGCGGTATCCGTTTTCGACGATGACGATGCTGGCGTCAATCAGTACGCCGATGGCCAGCGCGAGCCCGCCAAGCG
>JAKART010000250.1:0-3937 GCA_021819255.1 Acidobacteriota bacterium | reverse complement strand
AGGAAGTACATGGGAATGAATGCCGCCAGGACGGCGATCGGCACGGTGAGAATGGGCACCAGCGCGGAGCGGAAGTGAAAGAGAAAGACGATGCTGACAAAGCTTACGATGATGCCTTCCAGCAGCAGATCGCGGCGCAGCGTATGGATCGACTGGTTGATCAGTCCAGAGCGGTCGTAGGCGGTTGCGATCTCGACGCCGGGGGGAAGCGAAGGGGCAAGCGCACGCAGTCGGGCCTTGACCGCCTGGATGACATGAAGCGCGTTCAAGCCGTAACGCATGACGACGATGCCGCCTACGGTCTCGCCTTCGCCCTGCCACTCGGCGGCGCCACGGCGCACATCCGGACCGAAGGTGACTGTGCCAAGATCTTTCACCAGGACGGGCGTGCCGTTCCTGGTGGCTACCGGAACGTTCTTCAGGTCAGAGAGCGACCTGAGGTAGCCGAGGCCTCGAATCATGTACTCGGCCCCGTTGGCCTCCAGTACGTCTCCGCCAACTTCATTGCTGCTCTGCCGTACGCGGTCGATGACGGTAGCAGCCGAGATGCCGTAGGAGAAGAGCTTGTTGGGGTCGAGGTTCACCTGGTACTGGCGCACGAATCCGCCGATGCCGGCCACCTCCGCTACCCCGGGCACGGTCTCGAGCTGGTAGCGCAGATACCAGTCCTGCAGAGTGCGCAGATCCGCCAGGCTGCGGGTGTGGGAGCGATCCACGATGGCGTATTCGTAGACCCAGTCGGCTCCGGTGGCGTCTGGCCCGATGGACGGATGCACCCCGGCGGGGAGCTTGCCCGCAATCTGCTCCAGGTACTCGACGACGCGCGAGCGCGCCCAGTAGAGATCGGTTCCATCCTTGAAGACGACGAAGACGTAGGAGTCTCCGAACATGGTCTGCGCCCGTACGCTGTTGACGTTGGGAGCGGAAAGCAGCGCGGTAACGATGGGGTAGGTGACCTGATCTTCAATCACATTGGGTGGTTCGCCCGCCCATGAGGTGTGAATGATGACCTGCACGTCACTGATGTCGGGCAGCGCATCCAGGGGGATGTGCTGGAAGCACCAGACTCCGGCGATCACCAGGAAGATGGAGCCGGAGAAGACCAGGAAGGGATTGCGCGCGCACCAGGCGATGATCTTCGAGATCATTCCATGCCTCCCGTGACGTCGAGGCGGAGTTGCCGGGTGGTGAGGGTGCGGCCGCCACGTTGAACCTGGACGGCGGCCTGCCAGGCGCCGCCCGAGGGCAGTTGCACCGTTCCCCGGTAGAGGCCGCCGGCTCCTTTCTGGAGCGCGACGGAGAGATGCTGTGCCGCCATCCCCATCTCCGGCATGGCGGGAAGGAACAAGGCGGCGGTGACGGTCAGCCCTTCCGCCTCTGGTCCGGACAGCGGCTGGCCATCGGGAGCCGTGAGCTTGACGCGCAGAGCGTCCGCGCCCGTGCGCATCGGGGAGGGTTGGGTCGTGAGGTCGATCTGCACCTGTGCGGCCGAAGCCGGACCGGCGGCGGTGGACGGCGGTGGCGGCGGGGGTGAAAAACCTGCGAGGGCCTGAAGCTGTGCCTCTGAGTCCACTAAAAAGTTGGCCGAACTGACGACCTGTTCGCCGTTCTTGAGGCCGCTGAGGACGACCACCGAGTCGTTGACCTGTGGGCCGGTCTGAACGACGCGCGGTTCAAGGTAGCCCTGTCCAAGATCGACAAAGGCGATCGACCTCTCTCCGGTTTGCAGAATGGCGGAGGCGGGGACTACCAACTGCCGGCCGAGGGAGACGCCAATCCTGACGTTGACGTACATGCCCGGCTTCAGCACGACGCCGGGATTGGAGAAGATCATGCGCACGCGCACGGTGCGAGTGGCGGGGTCCAGCTGGGGAAGGATCTGGTCGATATGGCCCCGGAAGGTTCGGCCAGGATACGCATCCACGGTCACCTGGCCCGGGTCACCGGGTCGCAGACGGCTGACCTCATCCTGAGAGACGTTGGCGTAGACCCAGACGGTGGAGAGATCGGCGATGGTATAGAGCCGGGACTGCGGCTGCGCGTAGGCGTTGGGTAGAGCCTCCCGATCGGTGATATAACCGGAGGCCGGAGAATCGATCGTCATGTTGCGCTGTACCTTGCCGCTCTGTTCCAGATCCGTGATGGCCTGGGGCGGAGCGCCGAACTGCCGCAGCCGCTCGGCAGCGGCCTGGAGCAGCCAGTCTCCCTCCGACCCCGCCATGTCGTCCGTTCCGGTGGGCTTGCCGGCCGCGGGGTGGGTCTCCGGTGCGAAGGTCTTCTGATTCTGCCGCGCCAGAAGAAACTCCTCTTCGCTGCTGACCAGGTCCGGGCTGTAGATGGTGAAGAGCGGCTGTCCCTTGCGCACATACTGGTAGGTCGCGTCGGCGTAGACATTCTGAATCCATCCGGAGAAGCGGGTCTGCACATAGGCCAGCTTCTCTTCATCCACGTCGACGGTGCCGGGGACATCCAACTCGTCCTTCAGGTTGGTCAAGGTGACGGGCGCGGTGGTCACTCCGATCTCCTGCAGACGCTGCGGCGAAATCTGCAACCGGGATGCAAGTGGCTCGGGAGCCAGTGGGGATGGTGTCATGGCGGAGCGCGAGGGCGCGGTCCGGGCTGATGGCTGCGGACCTCGCGCGATCACCGGATCCTCCGCGGAGGTTGGAGATGGGGTCCAGGGCAGGGGCCATGAAGGATGCCGGCGCAGCACCAGGACAAGCGCGCCGCCGAGCAGAATGCTGGCTGAAACGGCGGCTGCCAGGGCAAGCTGATAGGTGCGTGTCTTCACGGTTTCACCTCCGGTGTGAGTGGTTGAGACGGGCTGGGCGTGAGCTGCCGAAGCTGGTCGATGGTGGCTCCGGTGGCCATTTCGAGGTCGGCCAGGCGCGCATCGAACTCCTCGGCTGCCTGCACCCAGGCGAGATCGGCGTTGATGACGGTCATCTGGCTGTCCAGCAGATTGAGAAAGTCTGTCTTGCTGTTCTCGTAGGCGATCACGCTGGATTGCAGGGTGGCCTCAGCCTGGGGCAGAAGCCGGTCATGATACAGGCTGGCGAAGCGCTGCTCCGCCTGCGCCTCGGCCCGTTGCTCGGCGATTGTGCCGCGCGCCTGGTTGCGGAGATTGGCCAGTTCGGCGTCCTGCGCCGTGGCCTGCGCTGTGGCCGTGGCGATCTCGGCGTCGTGCTTGCGGTGATTCAGCCAGGGAAGGTTCATCGAACCTTCCACCAGGTAGCTGTTGCGCAGGTTGTAACCGTAGGGCATCAGCATGTATCCGGCGGTCACCGCGAAGTCGGGAGTGTAGGCTTTCTTCGCCAGCAACTGCTGTTTGTGGCTGCTCTCCGCGGCCGCCTGTGCGGCCACCAGGTCAGGCCGCGAGAAGAGCGCAAGATCCTCCAGAGTCTGCGCCGAGGGCAGTGTGGCCAGAACCGCATACTGGCCGCCTGCGGTCAGCGGGGCCTCGGGATCGCGTCCCAGCAGGGTGTTCAGGCGGGCACGCGCGGTTTCCGCGTCGCGATCAAATCGGATCATGTGCTCGCTCAGTTCGGTGAGCGCCACCTCGGCCTTGAGGATGTCCTGCTGAGAGACAGCGCCAACCGAGTACCGGATGCGCGCCGCCTGGATCGACTGGCGCGCGATGCGCATGTGCTCATCGTGAATCCGCATCTCTTCCTGGGCCAGCAGCAGATCGTCGAACGCCTTGTGCACCTGCACCCGGACTGCGAGGCGGACCTGGTCCAGTTGTGCTCTGGCCACGTCCACCTCCGACTGCGCCACGCTGGTGCGCAGAGCGCGCTTGCCGAGGCCGGGAAGCGCCTGGCTGACGGTGAACATGTTTTGCGCGTCATTGTAGTTCCAGGGCTGGGCCAGCGGCACACCCCAGCCGCTATACATGGCAGAGGGATCCTCGAGCGCACCGGCGGCGGGAAAGATCGGA
>JAKART010000249.1 GCA_021819255.1 Acidobacteriota bacterium | reverse complement strand
CCTGCGGGAGTTCAAAAAAATCTCCACCTTCAATGCGCGGGCCGAGTCGCTCACCACCTCGGCCACCTGGCGAGAGTCTTTCAAGCGCCGCCGCTGTCTGATTCCGGTCGACGGCTTTTACGAGTGGTCAGAGAGACCCGCCTCGCCATCCCCGGGAGCGCTTCCCGCCTCCGCCTCCCCGCCTGCGCCCTCGCGCCACCGCGCGGCCAGAAAGGTGCGGCAGCCCTACGCCGTCAGCTTGCCGGGCGGAGCCATGATGGCCATCGCCGGGCTGTGGGACGCCTGGAAGGAGCCCAAGCGTTCTCCGCAGGAGGTGGATCGCTGGCTGCAGAGCTTCGCCCTGATCACCACCGAGGCCCATGCGGCCATGGCCGCCATCCACTCCCGCATGCCGCTGATCCTCCCCGAGAAGGACTGGGAGCAGTGGCTGGATCGCGATCCCTCCCGACCTGCCCCGCTGCATCTGTTGCGGTCCGCTGCGCCGCCGGAGCTATGCATCCAGCCGTGCAGCTCCGCCCTGGGCAACGTCCGCAATCACGGACCTGAACTTCTGGTACTGAACTAGACCATTTTCCCTGATGATGGGTGTACGGAAGCGGGCGTTCGGTGGCGTTTTCATTGAGGAAAACGCCCACAGGAGTCGTTCCCCTTGCTTACACCTTCAGGGAAAATGGTCTAGCGGTCCGAGCAGACCATGCCGCACGCCCCACCCCGGCGTGCTTTGGCTGGCTGCGCTTGCTTCGCGCGCCGCGGGCGGCCGGCGCGGAATCGGATCTCGCCAGGCTGTGATGACCATCACCTACCGGAGCGCCCCAGAAACGGTAAAAGAGAGTTGCGTCTGTCCTGCGGACAGGTGGAAGCGCCGGCCGGACCCTCCCTGGGAAACTCCCGCGGAAGACGGCTGCGAAGGAGATGTCATGTTGAATGCGATGGAGTCGAGTGCCGGCAATCGCCTGGCGGATGGGCAGACCCTGCTGTGGTCTGCCGCGGATGGGTTGAGCCGGCTAAGTAGTTTGCCCCTGGCCCGGCAGCAGGGGATATGGATGGGCCGGCAGGCGCCAGACTCGCCCCCTACCTCGTTCTCGGCCCAGGCCACTGGGAGCACCGGCGCAGTAAGATGCGCCAGCGCAAGTGCAGCATGTAGCGCCGGAGAAGACTGCCTCGGCTCCGCCCGGGGGCACAGCGGGGCTGGCGCCGACTGTTGCGGGCACGGATGCGCCGGCGAAGAGAAGCACGGCTCCAGCCATAGCTGCTGCGGCCAGGGAGGTCAACATGCCGGCCCCGCGCACGGACACTGCGGGTCAGGCGGCGACTGCGGCGGCCATGGCCACCAGCAACACCGCGCCGGCCACGGCTGCCGCGGCGGCAGGGAAGGGAAGCACGCCTCCGGCCACGGCAGTTGTGGCGGCGGCGGAGAGTGCGCGGGGCGCTAGACCATTTTCCCTGAAGGTGTAAGCAAGGGGAACGACTCCTGTGGGCGTTTTCCTCAATGAAAACGCCACTGGACGCCCGCTTCCGTACACCCATCATCAGGGAAAATGGTCTAGGTTGTGTTGCAGCATCGGCACCATCGGCTGAAGTTGGCTCCTGGCGTCTTCTACGCCAAGCGTGACAGCCAGCACCTGTTCCTGCAGCCCGCCGCGCCGGACTGGATGGTGGTGAATGAAAACGCCGCCATTCTGCTCTCGCGCTGCGCCGGCTCCGCCATGGAGGAGATCCTCGGCCCGGGGGATGAGGCGCTGTGGGAGTCGGCTGCGGCTTTGTTCACGGAAGCCTTGGCTCGGCAGGTGCTCGAAGATGCCGAAGCCGGGGCCGTTGGGCAAACTCTGTCCGAGCACCACGGCCTTGCGCGATTGTCCTTGCCCTCTGCGGCAGCGCGGACGGCGCCGTCCTCTGCTGCGCTCCGTATCGTTCACCTCAAACTGACCCAGCGCTGTAACCTGCGCTGCGTCTACTGCTATACCCAGAGCAGCGCCGCGGCGTCGCGGGCTGAGGAGATGCTCACCGGCCAGGATCTGGACGCGATCGCCGCCGGCGTGGCTCGCCTGGCCGCGCCCGTGGAGTACGTTCTCTCCGGCGGCGAGCCTCTGCTCCATCCCCACGCCCTGGACTTTGCCGAGCAGGTCAAAGCGTCGGGCAATCAAGTGCATCTGCTGACCAACGGAACCCTGATCGACGAGCGAAACGCGGCGCGGATTGCGGCGCTGACAGATCTGGTGAAGATCAGCCTGGATGGGAGCTGCGAGCGGACCCACGCCGCCACGCGCGGCAGCGGAAACTTTCACCGCGCCGAGCGCGCCGTTCGCTTGCTCGAAGAACACGGAGCGCGGGTCGCGGTGGCGATGACGGTCACCCGGGAGAACCGCGGCGAGATTGATGTCATGGTGGCCCGGCATGGGCCCAGGCTTTCGCTCCAGCCGCTCTTCAAGGCGGGCAGGGGAAGCGCTTTGCAGCGCTCGGCCCTGAGCGGCATGGAGTACTACCGCGCGCTGACCCAGACTGGCGGCGTAGCGCCCATGGGCAATCTGCCCCAGCGCCTGGCCAGCCTGCGTGGCTACGGCGTGCGGCGCTGCTCCATGGCCGAGCGCGAGATCAGCATCAGCGAAACCGGCGACGTCTACCCCTGCCAGCTCCTCCACGGCGACTCCTTCCGCGCCGGCAACATCCGCCGGCAGCCCCTGGAAGAGATCTATGCCCATTCAGCGGTCTTCCGCCGCCTGCGCTCCATCAATGTGGACACCCTGGGCAAGTGCTCCCGCTGCGCCGTGCGTTACCTCTGCGGCGGAGCCTGCCGGGCCCGCGACCTGTATGAGACCGGCTCGATTGAAACCGTAGGAGAGTTCTGCGCCTATGAGCGCGAATCGCTGCTGAACGGCCTGTTTGACTCTGTCCAGATGCGGGCAGTATAGACGCGGCCCTGATTCCTGCCCGCCATGGCGATGCGGAAAATCCCGCGGCGGCGTGCGGTTTCGGGCTTTTACTCGTATTTGAGCGTGATCACCGGATCCAGCATCGCGGCGCGGTTGGCCGGCAGCGTGCCAAAGACGACGCCCACCAGCACGGAAGTGGCCAGCGAGATGACCGCGGCCCAGTAAGAGACCGGAACCGCGAAGGGCGTGAACAGGCCAACGCTGATGGGAAGAGCGATGCCCAGGATGGTTCCCACCAGCCCTCCGGAGAGTGAAAGAAAGATGGCCTCGGTGAGGAACTGGAGCCGAATCTCGCGGCTGGTTGCGCCCAGCGCCTTGCGGATGCCGATCTCCTTGATCCGCGCCTGCACGTTGGCCAGCATCGAGTTCATAATGCCCACCCCGGAGACGATCAGCGTGATCGCAGAGGCCAGAATCAGCACCGTGGTCAGCATGTTGGCGATGTTCCGCATCGTATTCAGCACATCGGTCAGGGTCTGGGCCGTGTACTCGCTGGTGGGGCGATGCCGGCTGGCGATCAGGGCCGTGATGCGCTTCGCGGCGGGTTCCACGTCCTGGCGGTTCTCCATGGCGAAGAAGATCTCTTTCAGATCGTTGCTGCCGGTAAAGTAGCGGGCCACCTCATAAGGCACCAGCAGGGTGTGGTTGTTGATCTCCGACTGCCCAAAGGTGTCGATGCTCTCCACAAAGACCCCGATGATGGTGAAGGGAATCCCGTGGATGGAGATGGTGTGACCGATGGCGTCGTGGTAGTTTCCGTACAACTCCAGGGCCATGACGCCGACGATGTCGGCCACCTTGGCGTGGTTGATCGCATCCTCCTGATCGAAGAACCGCCCCGCCTTCATCTTCAGGCCGCGTATATCCTTGTACTCCGGGCTCACCCCCAGGAGCATGGCGTCCCGGCTGATGCCGTTGCCGATCGCGATGCGGTCGTGAAACTCCAGCATCGGCGAGCTGTAGCGAATCCCCGGAACCTGTTGGTCCACCGCCTGCATGTCCTGGATTGTCATGTAGTCGGGGGTGGAGATGTTGTCCGGTCCCATGACGAAGCCGCCCGTGTACTGCATCTCCACCTTGTTGGGCCCAAGCGAGGAGATGGTGTCCAGGGCATACTGCTTGCCGGTCAGGCCCACCGTGGCCACCAGCACAATGGAGGCAGAGCCGATCACCATGCCCAGCATGGTCAGCAGAAAGCGGGCCTTGCTGGCGCGAAAACTGTCGTAGGCCAGGTTGGCCGTCTCGCGAAGCGAGACCGTGGAGCGAGCGCTGCGCAGGGTACTCTCGAAGGTTTCGCGGACGATCGGCATATAGAAGAATCAACAAAACAGCATCAAGAAGAATCAACAAAAAGCTCGGCAGACCCAAAGGGACGGAAGCTCAGCAGATCAAAAGCGCCGCAGGACCGCCATAAGATCAGCAGGAATCCGTGGTGCAGGGAAGAACGGATTCACCGAAAGAGCTTCAGCGCGAAGATCGCTGCAACGGAGGTCTGTCCATCCAAAGATCTCTCGAACTCACTTTGCCTCAATTGGAAGACCGCTCAGACTCACCTTCCCTCAGCTCTTAGTATCGCAGCCTCCACCGATTGCGGCCAAGCCCACGCCTGCCGTCTGGCCGCAGGCGGAGCGGGAGCATCAGCCCGCGCCCGCCGCCATATCCAACCCCAGATCCAGGGCGCGAGCGCCGTGCGTCAGCGCGCCCACGGAGAGATCG
>JAKART010000248.1 GCA_021819255.1 Acidobacteriota bacterium | reverse complement strand
ACACAGATCTGCCGGCCATGGTGGATCAGTTCATGGCTGAACTGAATCCAGTGGTCTTGAGGGATCGCTTTCTCCAGGTCTCGCTCCACTTTTACCGGATCTGTCTCCTGCGTCAGTTCCAGGCGGCGCGCCAGACGGCCGACATGAGTATCTACAACGACGCCGGAAGCGATTCCAAACCAGCTTCCCAGCACGACGTTGGCTGTCTTGCGGGCCACTCCCGGAAGCTTGGTCAGCTCTTCGATCGTCTGTGGAACCTTCCCGCCAAATTTCTCCACCAGAACGCGGGCCGCGCCCTGAATGTTCTTCGCTTTGGCGCGATAGAAACCGGTGGCGTGGATGATCCGCTCCAGCTCCGGCAAAGGCGCTTCGGCCAGCTTCGCTGGAGTGGGGTACAACTGAAAGAGCTCTGGTGTTACCTTATTCACGCCCACATCGGTGGTTTGCGCGGAGAGAATGGTGGCGATGGTCAACTCGAAGGCGTTACGGTGACGAAGCGCGCAGACTGCGTGCGGATAGGTTCGGGCCAACGTATCGAGGATGGAGGCGATCCGCCCGGACGCTTTCTGGCCAGATTTGGCTCGCACGCCCTTGGCTGGCCGCGCAGCCTGGCGGACGGTCTTTGCCGGTCGGTTGGCTCCCACGGTTTTGCGAGCTCTTGCCAAGCGATGATCTTCCCGGGGAGTGATAGCGTCAGCCCAGACGATCCAGCATCTCCATCGGCTTCATTCGTACACAGCTAAAGAGCGGAAAGTCTTTGAGGGTGTACAAGCTGACCTCGGTCTCGCGCAACTGCTGGACCAGATCCAGGAAGTCCTCCGGGAAGTTGGTCTCAAAGGCCACGACGAACTCCTGGTCGTCCAAGCCGAACGAGTAGGTGGTATTCAGCTTCACGCGGGGATAGAGGAGCCCGACACGGATATGCTCATCCATGAGCCGCTTGCGTTCGGGCGCGGGGAGCAGATACCAGGGCCGGGTCTTCCAGAACGGATAGACGAAGTTGTACTTCTGCCCGCCGGGGCGGATGGCTCCGCGTCCTTCGCCCTCGCTCTCGTCTTCGCGGTCGATGGTGTACTGGGAGCGCTTGGTCATGGCGAGGAAGTTGTGCGGGGTGGTCAGATATCCCCCCAGCGGGGTCGCCATCAATTCGGAGCGCATGCGGTTCAGCTCATCCACCGCATAGCCGATGCTCCAGATGCACATATCCACATCGCCACGTGTGCCCAGGGTGGAGTAGGTGAGGGAGAGAAACTCGCCTGGCTTGTTCCAGCGGGCGAGCACATCGGCAAAGGCTTGCTTGTGCGCGGCCTTCTCCTCGGCTGGAAGGCGACGCCACTCCGGCATCACCTTATAAAAGGTGAAGCAGACGATCTGGCGCTTGACGGGCGGACCGCCGTGGGTGGAGGGAGATCCAGCGGGGTTGCTCTGGGGGCGCGCGGGGGCTGCGGAGGTCGCAGTCGGGTGCGGGGCTACGGCGTCGGACATGTGTCCATGTTAACAAATTCGATGGGTCTCCAAGCGGGACGGTTGACGGTTTCGCCAGGTGTTGCGTAAGGTTTGGTGCGTGAGTCTCTGCTGGCGAAGGGGGCAATTGCGATGGAATCCGCATCCCAGCGCTTCGATCGAAAGATCCGCGAGCTGACGGACTGGCGTGGGGAGACGCTGGCAAAGCTGCGCCAGAGCATCCACCAGGCGGACCCGGAGATGGTGGAAGAGTGGAAGTGGGTGAGCGCCAAGCGGCCCGGAACTCCCGTGTTCTCGCACGCCGGGATGGTCTGCACGGCGGAAGGATACAAAGGAGTTGTGAAGATGACCTTTGCCCGCGGACCGGAACTGCAGGATCCGGCCGGTCTTTTCAATGCCGGTCTGGAGGGCGCTGTCCGCCGCGCCATCGACTTTCATGAGGGGGACAGGATCGACGAAGGGGCTTTCCAGGAGCTGATTCGAGCTGCGGTAAGACGGAACATGGTGAAAGCCGAAGTGGGGCGCCAGAAAAGATTCGAGCCTGAAGCGAGGGGAGGAAAGCCGGGCGAATAGCGCTCTTGCAGGTTCCGGAGCGACAGCTTCACGCTTTGTTGGCGGATTCGCTCTTGTCGCCGCCTGGTTTCGTATCCTGATTTCGTATACTGAAGGCTCATGTCTGCAAAACTGATTGCCCTCCTTGTGGCCCTGATCAGCAGCGGCGGTTACACCATGGTGATCGTGCTGATGGCCATCCAGGCTGCCTGCATTCCGATTCCGTCCGAGGTGATCATGCCGCTGGCCGGTTATGCGCTGGCGCACACCCAAATGGAGCTGATCCTGCTGGCAACCGTGGGATCGCTGGCTTCCAACCTGGGCTCCATACCGGCTTACTGGGTGGGAGCGTGGGGTGGCCGGCCCATGGTGGAGCGCTACGGCCGTTACCTGCTGTTGAGCAGACGCGATCTGGACATGGCGGATCGGTTCTTCAACCGCTATGGATCGATCACGGTGCTATTGGGCCGGATGCTGCCCATTATTCGCACCTTCATCGCCTTCCCCGCCGGGGTGGCGCGAATGAACCAGGTGCGTTTCCAGGTCTACACCTTCATCGGCTCGTTTCCATGGTGCTATGCCCTGGCCTACATGGGGCTGCGGCTGGGCGCCAGGTGGAACAGCGACCCACGCTTCAAGGCTTTCTTTGATCGCTTCCACCATGGTGTGGAGGCGGTTCTGGTGATCGGCCTGGCGTACTTTCTCTGGACTCACTGGAAGAACCGCGAGCGCCTGCATATCGATTGAAGACCTCTCCCCGCTGATGGCGGAGCGGGATGGCGTCGTTATGGGTGCGGGAGGCTCTGCGCGGAAGTCGGCAGCTCAAGGTTCATTCAAGGCTCAAGGTTCCCTGGAGCGCTGGATGTTTCGCGGGATTCAAGCAACCGGGCGATGGCTTCACGCAGCTTGCGGGTGGTCTGCTCAGGGGATCTCTGAGGATCGAAGGGGATGGTCTCTCCCCAGCGAATGGTGATGCGCCCAGAGCGGAACCAACGCCGATCCGTCTGCAGGATCTTGTCGATTCCCACCAGGGCGACGGGAAGGACAGCCGTTTCGGCCTCCTGGGTGAGCAGACCAATACCGGGGCGGAAGGGAAGCAGGGAGCCATCGGAGGAACGCCTGCCCTCGGGGAAGACGATGACTGAGTAGCCGCGGTCCAGGGCCTGCCCGGCGTGTTCAAAGCTGCGCCGGAAGCCCCCCATGCGGGGTAAGGGAAAGACGTTGAAAAGAAGGGTGATGAGCCAGTAGGCGATGGGCAGCAGAGGGTTGAGTAGAGCACTTGGAGCGCCGCGGCCGCGACGGTAGTCCATCAGCATCTCCGCTGCCATGGCGCAGGCCACGCGGCGACGCAACGGTGCGGGTAGCGCGTACAGCAGCAAGGGCACATCGTAGGTTGTCATGTGGTTGCAGACCACCAGCAGCGGCTGCCGGAGTTGGGCCGCAACGGAGGAGGCGCATTCTACCCGTGGAGCGACCAGGAACCAGACCAGCGGCCGGACGACGGCCTCCAGGAAGGCGATGCGGAGCGCGTTGATGGGCCAGAGCCAGGTCCAGCGCGGATAGCGGTGGGGGAGAGGAACCGACGACGGCGCGGGTACTTTAACGGCAGGTTGTGAGTTGGGCAGCGTGGCCGGGCGCGCGTTCGGAGCGGCAGCCGCTGCTGTTGCAAGAGTTGTGTGTGAAGTTGCGCATGGGGCAGCATCTGGAGTCGCCGGCAGATCTGGATCCTCTGTGGAGTGCCGCAGAGGTGGAAGCGCATGGGCTCCGGCAAGGGAACGAAGGTTGCCAAGGGTGGTGGCCCGGGCGATCTGCTCATCCTCCAGTTGGATTCCGAAGCGCTGCTCCAACATGGACTGAAGCTGCACGCGGCCCAGACTGTCCAGGTGCAGATCCTCGGCGATGCGAGCGGAATCGTCTGTTGAAACGGGCGGCTCGCCGCTGATGGAGGCGATCATCTCCAGTAGGACATCTCCACGGATGGGCGCAGGCTGACCGGCGCTGGCGGAGATCTGCTCGCCGGCCCATTCAGCCACCACGCGGCGCAAGAGCTTGCCGGTAGAGGTGAAGGGAAGGCTGGGGTCTGGCCAGCGCAAGACGTGGCGCATTTGCTGGAAGTCAGCGAGGTGACGATTTGCTTCCTGGAGCGTACCGCGAAGGTCAGCCGAATCGCCGTCAGCCAGCACCACGGCGACTGGTTCCGGACCGTTAGGTCCCTCGTGTTTGACCACTACGGCTGCGCGCACGCCGGGTTGTTGAAGCAGCGCGGCCTCCAGATCCGCCGGGTGGATGTTGAGACCAGCGGAGGTGACGATCACCTCACTGCGGCGGCCTGCGAAGCGAAGTTCGCCGGAGGTTTCGCGGACGGCCAGATCGCCAGTCGCGAGCCACTCCGAGGGGCGAGGATCGAGCCGTCCGTTCACCCAGGAGAAGCCGGCGACAACATCGCCGCGCACCAGGATTTCACCTTCGGGGCTGATCTGCACCTCGCGGCCGGGCAGCGGTCTGCCCAGGGTTCCCCGGCCCACGTGAAAGGGATGGTTGAGGGTGATGAGCGCGGCGGTTTCGGTCATGCCGTAGCCTTGGATTACGGCGTATCCGAGCCTTCCCCAGAAGAGTTCCAGATCTGGGGGGAGC
>JAKART010000247.1 GCA_021819255.1 Acidobacteriota bacterium | reverse complement strand
CTGCGCAGTTGTTGGTGGCGATTGTGGGCCGTGCGTAGCCGTGATGCGCGGCAATCATGTGCAAGGCAAGGTCTTGCAGCTGTTCTGGGAGTCCCTGGAACTCAGGGTCATCTTTCACATGCGGAAGCGAGCCGAACTCGTGCCGGTAGCCGCCCAGTATCGTCTGCTTGATGGGCCCGCGTGTTTTGGCTAGCTCGTCTGATATGCCGAATTGTTTCTTGTCGCGCTCCGCCTGGAAGGCTCTTTGCCAGCAGGGCGCTCTCTTGCCTTCGTCATGCAGCCGCGCGGCGATTGCCAGCATCGCGATGTAATCCTCTGGAAGGCCCAGCCGCCTGCCGATGGCTTTTGCGCGCTCCGCAGCCCAGCGCTGGTGCTCAGCCAGCGCCTGTGGTCTCCCTTCCGCACGGTCGTTTTCTGTGTTGGAGGTGTCGCGCCATTTCTGGATAGAGAGCCAGCGCACGGTTTCGCCATCGTCGTTGCGTTCCAGCACGAAGGGCAGGCTTTCAAGCCAGGCGCCCTCGGCTTCTTCGTTCGCCTCCGTTTTGCATTCGGTGATGCGGAAACGGATGGCGGGCGTCTCTGCGTCTGCGTCCATCCAGCCGGCATCGCCGTCGGCGGTTTCAGGCAACTGCGCCTTGTCCTTGTCTGGGCTCAACCAACCGTCTTTCTCGTCCTTGTTCAACAAGCCATCTTTCAGGCCACCGAAGCTCGCAGATATGACGAGGGTTTTGCCCTTCAGATCTTCCTGTATGTCTTCATGGGGCTCATTGTCACTCTTTGAGTCACGCAGCAAGTCCTTCACAGAAAGGGTGCGGGCGGGTTTCCCCTCCGCGGTCAGCAATATCCCACATACGGTGTCTTGCGCTTGCTCACCGAATTTGCTGGCCCGTGCCTCCAGCCACTTCATGACGCGGGATGTTTCCGTTTCCAGCGTCTCGCTGATATGGATGGGTGCAGCCTCGAAGAAATCCTCGATTTCCTTTTTGCTAACCGGTGGTTTGGCGCGGGCCGGCAGATATTTGCGCCAGACGACGGTGGTTTGAGGCGGCTCGTCCACCCAGCCACGCAGCCAGGGTGCGATCTTCGGGCGCCCAGTGTGTTCCGGCAGGGAGGTCATGCTCCAGGCATCTACCAGCGGACGGTTTAAAGCCGGGCGCAGTGGCGCGGGGGAGGTTGCGTCGGTGATCAATTGGCTCAGGGCTTCGTCCTGGCTGGCTCGTTCATTCAGTTGACGCAGGGACTCGGGACTGACGCTGATTGCGGAGCTAGTGTCGCCTCGCAAGGTTTCGAGCAACTTTTTGACGGCGTGGTAGGTGCGCATGCGAATTTGCTCGTCGGCAGTTGGCTCTTGCTTGTTCTTCGGCTTGGGTTCGCCTTCATCAATAACGACGATGTTCGCCGACCGCCCTTCGCCACCACGTCGATTCACCCGCCCGAAGCGCTGCGCCATGCGCTCCCAGGCTACGAGATCGCAGACCATGTGGTCAGCATCCAGGTCTATGCCCACTTCGCCGGCCGAGGTGGCCACGAGGAAGGCTGGCGCGGTCGGCTCGCCAGTGTTTGCAAGGAACCTCAACTCCTCCAGCCGCTCTTTCGCGAGGGAACGTTCTTTCACCCGGCGCGCGCCGACGAAGAGCTCCGTTCTTCCTTGGGCGACGGTTTTCCCGGCCTTTTTGTCCAGCGCAGCCTTGGTTTTTTCCGCCACCTCGCGCGAGTTGCAATAGACGATGACACGGACTGGCTTGAAAGCCGCCTTAAGTTTCTCTCCGATGTTCTGCTCTTGCGGGCTGAGCGCCAAGGCCCAGGCTTGCTCGGCTAGGGCGTCTTCGAGCTTCTCGTCGCCCTTTTTCTGCAACGTCAGGTGCTTTTCTGCGAAGAGGCGTTGCAGGACGATGGCATCGTCGGGATTGCGAAGATCTTGTTCTTCGAGCGTAAAAGGCTGCACGGTTTGCCGGCGTCCGGTAGCCGAGAGTGGCAGCAGTTGGAATTTTGGAAGCAGCCTTTCGAGTTGTTCGCTCTGGGGCCTGTACCGGCCGGTGTCCTCGGTTATCTGTGCGAGCAGAGCTTCGAAGGGTGGAACCAGATGTGCCTCGTCCAGCATGACCAACGCGTCCACGCCGAGCAGCCCAGCATGGTAGGGGTGCATCTTGGGGCTGACTCCGTAGCCTCTGAATAGCAGTTGCGAGCCGACCATGTCCACCGTGCCCACGATCACGGCCGGACGCGACGGATCTCTCAGCCAGTCTCGGTTATCCACGAACTTGCCGCGCAGAGTGGAGATGGGCAGAGCTTCCTTCTCGCTCAGTCCCAGGGCGGCGCGTAGCTCCCCGGCTTCAGCTTTCTGAAGGTTTTCTCGCAGGCTTTCGGCGAACTGCGTCGCTTGGTCCACTACGGCCCGTCGGTCCACAACATAGACCAGACGGCGGGGCAGGCTAGCTTCGCCTGACTCCATCTGCCGGGCCAACGCGGTGAGCCAAATCGCCATGACCGCTGTCTTGCCCAGGCCGGTGGGCACGCTTACGGCGGAGGGCAATATGCCCTTGGCGAAGTGTTCGTCGTACAGGCGCTGCTGCCAACTCATTGGCTTGAAGCCGGTCAAGACCTCGAACTGTCGGGCGAAGAAGATCCCGTCTGTCTGTGGCTCTCTCTCGTCCGTCGCGGGTGTTGAGTGTTTCATTTGTTGTCAGAGGCTCGCTGAGTGCTGTGCCGATGGTTTGGGCCACGTGGTCTGTTTGTTGAGCGCCTTCGGCCACTGGTGGGTTGTCACGCCCTGCGCCCGTCCCAGTGGCTGCCAGCCGCGCTTCCAAAGCCATGCGAGCACAACGGCAGCAGTCTTGCCCATGCCGGTGGGCACGTCGAGCAGATCCGGCCACGGCTGTTCCGCAAGGCGGGACTGGTAGCCATAGGGAGCGGGCAAGCTGGTGGCGTCGGCGAAGAATTCTTTATAGTCCATGGCGCTGGCCGAAGGCGGAGGCAACAGGGCAGTTGAAAGCGAAAGGAAGTATAGCATCGCAGCCGCTGTGTCCTTTTAGGGGACGCCCCCTGCCGCCGCAGTGCTAAGCCAGATTCCGCCCCGTCCGATCCCATATGAGAGGTGAAAGAATCCGCATGAGACTGCTCTGCACAGGCTGGAACGGCGAGGAGGAGCCATGCGCAGCTCGTACCTGGTCTGTTACGACATCGCGGACGATAAGCGGCTGCGGAGGGTGTTCAAGCTGATGCGCGGGTTTGGAGACCACCTTCAGTTTTCCGTATTCGAGTGTCAATTGACGGCGTCTGATCTGGTTCGCTGCCGGGAGGCTTTGCGCGCCATTATTCACCACGATGAGGACCAGGTGTTGTTCGTCAACCTTGGGCCCTCCAGTGGACGTGGTGAGCGCGTGATCACCGCGCTGGGAAAGCCGTACACGAATCTGGACAGTCCGTGCATTGTGGTTTGACGTGGCGGATGTGAAAGGAGTTTGTCCCATGCCTGCTGAAGCGCAATCAAGCCAGCTTACCCGCGTTGATGAGGAGTTCGTCCATCCTCTGAGGCCCAAGCTGCCGGAGTTGCTGCCTGCGCGGATGCTGAATGAGTACGTCTATTGCCCTCGACTCTTCTTCTACGAGTGGGTGGAGGGCGTATTTGAGAGCAGTGCCGACACGCTGGATGGCCAGGCGAAACACGCACGGGTTGATGCAGGCCCCACGGCGATGCCCCCTGCCGAGGAGATGGAGGGAGAGAAGATTCATTCTCGGTCCGTTACGCTCAGCAGTGATCGGGTGGGGCTGACGGCCAAGCTGGACCTTATTGAGAGTGACGGAGGCGGAGCCGAGGGCGGATGTGTAAGGCCCATGGATTACAAGCGCGGCAAGCCGCGCGAGATTGACGGCGTGCCTGCCCCCTGGCCTCCGGAGCGGGTTCAGATTGCGGCCCAGGCCCTTGTGCTGCGTGAAAACGGGTACTGCTGCGACGAAGGCATCCTTTACTATGCCGGCACAAAGCAGCGGGTACGGGTGCTGGTGGACGATGCCCTGATTGCGGAGACAGAGGAGTTCATCGCGCGGGCGCGTGCGGTGGCGGCGAACGGTCGTATCCCCGAGCCGTTGGCGGACAGCCCGAAGTGCCCACGTTGCTCGCTGGTGGGCATCTGTCTTCCGGACGAGACAAACGCGCTGCGTGCACGGGCGCTCCGATTTGAAGAGCGGCGTTCCGTGCAGATCCCGCTGTTTGGCGCCGAAGAGCAGGAGCAGCCGGCGCCTGATGTTCGGCAGCTTGTGGCCGCGCGCGACGACCTGCGGCCGCTCTATTTGAACTCCCAGGGTTTCCGTGTGGGCAAGTCTGGCGAGGTGATCCAGGTGAAGGATGGGGATCTGTTGAAGCAGGAGGTCCGGCTGGGCGAGGTTTCGCAGATCAATCTGTTTGGCAATGTTCAGCTTTCGACGCAGGCGGTGCAGAGCTTTTGCGCTGCCGAGGTGCCGCTGTGTTACTTTTCGCAGGGCGGCTGGTTCTATGGCATCACACAGGGCCTGAATGCGCGCAATGTGTTTCTCCGTCATCGGCAGTTCGTTTCCGCAGGGTATGAACCGACCGCTCTGCGGCTGGCGCGGAAGCTGATTGCGGGCAAGATTCGGAACCAGCGCACGTTGCTGCAGCGCAACCATATCGAGC
>JAKART010000246.1:1120-4653 GCA_021819255.1 Acidobacteriota bacterium | reverse complement strand
GGTGTTGTGGGGGGACATAGTGAATCTTTACTCCCCCTACTTTGAAAACAATCTTCAGTACGCTGACGACCCCCTCGCCGCGCCTCCCGGCGGAGCTCTTACGCGGGATCAGGCCCGGCGACTGGTGGCCTTCGCCAGCCGTCTCCACATCATGATTGTGCCTGAACAGGAGGCCTTCGGCCACGTTCATCACGTCCTGGAGTATGAGAAGTACGCTGATGAAGCGGAGACGCCGCATGGCTATGTGCTGGCGCCGGGACAGGCCGGATCGCTCCCGCTCATCAAGGACTGGTTCACCCAGATCGCGGCGGATTTCCCCAGCCCCTTTCTGCACATTGGAGCCGATGAGACGTTTGAACTGGGTTTGGGCCGCACCCAACCCGCCGTCAATCAACGCGGCCTTGGTCCGGTCTATGCCGACTTCCTCGCCTCCATTCATAGCACGCTGGCCCCGCTTCACCGGCGCTTGCTCTTCTGGGGCGACATTGGCGACTCCGATCCTTCCGCGATTCCCGGCATTCCCAAGGACATGATCGCCATCCCCTGGATCTACTGGCACGAAAACAACTACGACCACGACATTCTTCCCTTCAAGAACCAGGGTTTGGAGACCTGGGTGGCTCCAGGCGACGCCAACTGGAACTTGGTCTTTCCCAACGAAAGCACCGCCATGGATAACATCTCCGGCTTTGTCGCGGCCGGTCAGCGCCTGGGCAGCACTGGCGTGCTGACCACGGTATGGGATGACGATGGCGAGGGCCTCTTCAATGAAGACTGGTTTGGCGTGCTGCTTGGAGCCGCCGCGGGATGGCAGTCGGGCAAGGCGGACGCTGCCGCCTACCAGGCATCCTTCGGCCCCGTCTTCTTTGGAGATTCGTCAGGACGCATCAACCAGGCCATGGCTGAGATCATCGCCGCTGAAAATCTGATCGACATCAGCGATCGCGTCTTTTGGCTGGATCCCTGGAGCCCGGCCGGCATTCAGGAAGGCGACAAATTGCGCGCCAGCATTCCCGCCGCACGCCTGCATGCGGAAGCTGCCATCAATCTGATCGAAACAGCCCTGGCCAGCCAGCCCTCGCTGCGAGAAAAGAACGCGCTTCTGGCCATGGAACTGGGCGCCCGCCGCATCGACTTCATCGGCCTCAAGTTTCAGTTGTCCGATGAGATTCGCAACGGCTACGCTCAAGCCTACGCCCTGCAAAAGGATCCCTCCAAGAGAAAGATTGTCGGCAATGCCCTGGATGAAATCAGCAGCAATAACGGCAAATGTCAGGATCTGCGCGATGGCTATTCTCTGCTCAAAACGCTCTATCGCCAAACCTGGTTGACGGAAAACCGCCCCTACTGGCTGGACAACGTCATGGTGCGCTACGACCTGCGGATTCAGCTTTGGCAGCGACGCGGAGAACAGATCAGCGCGGCCATGGACGAAGCCTATCAAACCCGCCAACTGCCGGCGGCATCGATCCTAGGCATTCCAGGGCCGGTTTCTTCCTCGACCGAGACGCAGAAATAGCCTAAGTTTAGGCCAGAACCACTTCAATTCCCCGTGCCGTCAACTCATCCTGCATCTGGCGAGGCAGCTTGGTATCGGAGACCAGCATGTGGACGGAGGAGATGGGGCAGATCAGCGCAGGGCTGACCTCTCCCATCTTCTCCGAATCCGCCACGACAATCACTTTTTTTGCGTTGCGTATCATCGCCTGGGAGACCGCCGCCTCCTCGGCCTCCAATGTCGTCACCCCGCGCTCCAGATCAAAGCCGGTGATGCCAATAAAAGCCTTGTCCAGATAGATCTCGCGCAGGAAGTTGAGCGCCGGCTGCCCGGCCAGGGCAAAGGTCCACGCCCAGGCCAGCGTCCCACCCGTCAGCATGGTTTTGATCGCCGGTTGATTGCAAAGTTCCATCCCGATATTCACCGCATTGGTAATCACTGAGATGCCACGGCGGTGCCGCAGCGAGCGGCCAATCTGCGTAGTGGTGGTGCCGGCCGTCAGGCCGATCGTCTCGTGTTCTCCAATCAGTTCGCTGGCCGCCACTCCAATCCTCCGCTTGGCTTCAACGGAACGCAGCTCCCGGGCCTGAAATGAGGTATCGTGCCGAAACGGCTCATACAGCAGTGGCTCCACCAGGGTGGCTCCGCCATGCGTGCGCAGGACAAGACCACGTCTTTCCAGCTTCGCCAGGTCTCTGCGAATGCTCGGCGCAGAGGCCCCAAGCTGGTCCACCAGCTCCTGGACAGAGATATCCCCTGCCCTCAAAAGAGCCTTCATGATGCGATCGCTACGAACATCCGTCTTTGTAGACATAAGGAAACATTACCGAATCGGAAAGAGAAAAACCCACAACTCCGGCCGAGCGGATCCCGGCCCTTGTCGAGTTTAGCGTCAGGATAACGATCCGCAGGGAGTGGCTGCTTGCGGCTCTCTGAAATGTACCGTATTCTGATCACATAAAGCGTAAACAATCACTTTAATCTCAAAAGAGACGCATTGTGTCAACATCTTCCCCTCCCAAGCCGGCACCTTTTGCTCATTGGATGCTACGCGAGATCTACCAACAGCCCGACACTTTGCTGGCCACCATCCAGCACTACGTTGCGGACGGTCACCTTCGCACCGAAACCTGCTCGGCCATCATGGACTGGCTGGAGCGTGTGCGCACCAAGATCGTGATCGCCGCCAGCGGCTCCAGCCGCCACGCCGGGCTTCTGGCCGAACTCTTGGTTGAAGATCTGAGTTCCATCCCGGTGGATGTGGAGTACGCCAGTGAGTACTCTTACCGTCCTGAGAAGGGCTTGACCAACAGCGCCCTTCTGGTGATCTCCCAATCCGGCGAGACCGCTGACACATTGGCCGCTCTGCGCAAAGCCAACGCAGTGGGCAACGAGACGCTGGCGATCACCAACGTGGAGGGATCCACGATGGCGCGGGAAGCTACCGTCTCCTTCCCAACCCTGGCCGGCCGGGAGCGCGCCATTCCCGCCACCAAGAGCTTCACCGCTCAGTTGCTCAACCTGTATCTTCTGGCACTGATGAGCGCCGTGGCGCGGAAGACGCTCGACCCCGCGGAGATCAGGATGCGTTTGGCGGAGCTGGAAGCTCTTCCCAGCCTGGTGGAGACCCAACTCCGCGGTTGGGAGCAGTTGGTTCGCCAGATCGCAGCCAGTTACCGCACCGCAAAGAACTTTCTGTTCCTTGGCCGCGGATTGCACTACCCCATTGCGCGCGAAGGAGCTCTGAAGCTGAAGGAGTCCGCCTATCTGCACGCGGAAGGCTACCCGAGCGGGGAGTTGAAACACGGCCCCAATGCTCTGGTCTCCCCCGCCACGCCATTGGTGATGATGGCTACCGTGGATTGGGCAGCCACGGACTCGATCCTGCGCTACGACAGGGTCATTCATCTCATGCAAGAGATGACACCTTGTGCGCCACGCTCTCCGGGCTCTCCAAGGTGTATCGCGCGTGCGGTTACCGGGTCGGCTGGGCGGTGTTCTCCGGACGCACCCGCGCGGCGGCGGAGTATCTCAG
>JAKART010000246.1:0-1110 GCA_021819255.1 Acidobacteriota bacterium | reverse complement strand
CCCTGTGACGGAAGTTCGCGAGCCTCTGCTGGCCATCTGTGAGACCATACCGTTGCAGCTTTTTTCCTACTGGATGGCCACCAACAACGGAGTTGATGTTGACAACCCCAGAAACCTGACCAAAGCGGTGTTGGCAGAGTAGCGGCACAGCGGCGAAGTCCGAAAGCACAGACCGTTGGAGTGACTGATTGCATGGCGTTCTTCTTAGCCGTTGACGTAGGCGGCACCAAGACCGATTATCTGCTGGCTGATGAATCCGGTGAGCTTTGCCGCACCCGGACCGGAACCATCAAACGGATGCGCACGGACGCCTCCTCGGCTGCCGCCAACCTGGATCTGGCGCTGGACGAGCTCACGGCCAGAAGCGGCGTCTCGATGCAAGCCATCACCCGCACCTGCGTCGGAACAGCCGGAGAGACGGTTCCTCTGGTCACGGATTGGCTGCGGCAAGCCTTTTCTGCCCGCGTCTCAGGCGATCTGCTCCTGCTCGGAGATGTCGAGATCGCATTGGATGCCGCCTTCCGGGGCGGAATCGGCGTGCTTGCGATGGCCGGTACGGGCTCCAATGTGGCCGGACGCCGGCCGGATGGCTCCATTGTGACCGCAGGAGGCTGGGGTCCTGAACTTGCCGACCAAGGCTCGGGCCATCGCATCGGCCACGAAGGCCTGCGCGCCGTATTTATGGCCCGCGATGAAGGCCGCTCGACCCTGCTTCTGGACGCCATCATGGCTTTCTGGGCAGTACCCTCCCTGGGACTGCTGGTGGAAGCCGCCAACGCCCGGCCTGCGCCCGATTTCTCTCGCCTCACCGAAGTCTTTCTGGACTGCGCCCGACAGGGAGATGCGGTTGCCTCTGAGGTCCTTCGCCAGCAAGGCAAGGAGCTGGCCTGGCTGGTTCGCCTGGTGGTCCGTCAGGTGCATGCGGCAACCGCTGCCGCCGGCTCCGGACGCAAAGCCGAACTCCCCAGCGTGGCCCTGACCGGCTCCATCATGGAGAAGGTTCCACCCGTCCGCGAGGCCCTTGTGGCGGATATTCGTTCCGAGTTTCCGGCCATCCAGGTCCGGGAAGGCGTAGTCGAATCTCTGCTTGAGGCTTTGTGGCGCGCCCAG
>JAKART010000245.1 GCA_021819255.1 Acidobacteriota bacterium | reverse complement strand
CTGTGCCATTCGCAGCCACGTGGACCGGGTCAACGCCCAGGTAGGGATCGTGCAGCGCCTCCATCTCCGACTCGCCGTACTGCACCGTCACATCCATCGGCGTGGAGGAACTGGAGTCCAACTCCAGGCGTCCGGCCACCTCGCGCCCGAAATCCAACAGCATCGAAGGCGCGTCAAAGCTACTCAAGCGCGCCCGGGGCAAACTCACCTGGAAGTTTGTCCCACCCAGCGTCAGGGCCTCGGGGTGCATGATCTGCCCTGCGCCGTTGGAAATATCCTCCAGGCTCTCTGGATTCAAAGTGTAGTGGCCCAGGAAAGGCGAGATGCCATCGTAGCCCGGCCAGGCATACATCCCGGCATCCGCGTTCCACTGAAAGACCTCATAGGAGCTCTCCACGCCGCCCAGACTCTGGGCTGCATTCCAGCCGCTGTCGTTGAACCCTGGATTTTGCCACCCCGGAGTGAGTTGCATGTTCGCCTTCCAGTTGGCATCGCTGATCAGCAGCGGCGTAGCGCTTACTCCCAGCGCCGCAGGGACAATCTTCACCGCCATGACCTCACCGTGGGTCTGCTGTACCGACAGCCGGCTGTCCGCTACACTGGGCACCCGCGGCCCGCGGATGGCTTCAATGGCTACAAGGTTCGCCCCCGCCTGCAGAGCCTTGCTGACATCACACGCATAGACACGGATGCCCATGGGAAAGGAGAGATCGAGCTGATAATGGCCCACCTTCTGCCCATTCACGTAGATCGTCGCCTCACGCGGGCCGGCAATGTACATCTCCGCCCGCTCGGGGACCTGAGAGAGCGTGAACGTGCGCCGGAAGTAATGCGATCCCACGCCCTTGCGCTCCGCTATCGACGAGCTGGCGTCGGTCCAGATGTACTGCTCGGGCAGGGGCGTATGGACCGCCGACTCCAGGGTGAGAGCGACCGCGGTTCGCGCCGGATCGAGTTGCTCGGTCGGAATCTTGGTTGGCCCGCTCGCCGGGTTTCCCATCTGCGCCAGCGCCCCAGCCTGAACTCCGAAAACTGCGATCCATAGAACCACGATCCCTGAACGGAACATCTTCAGCTCCTCACCGCTCCCTGCAACAGACGCTCGCACCCTCGCGCGTAGCCTGATTCAAGCTCTATACAAGCTCTTTTGAGAGAGCATCGATTTGAACCTTACGGAAGACGAACGCTGCCTGTCAATACGCATAATATTTCCCCAAGCAGCGAACGCCGGCGTCCGCTGCGCCAAGCCCTGAGGCCACAACCTATTTCGATGTCGATCCGGATCATCCCCGGGGCAGGCTGAGCGCTCAGCGATGCTGCTGCGCGCCCGGCGGCTCCGGATCAAAGTGAAACACCTCCCGCATCTCGCTCCACTTCTCATCGGGCGCGGCATCCGGCATTCTTTGCTGCATCGGATCCATGATGCGCCACCAGCGTTGCGTCTCCGGGCAGGCCGCCATCTGGCGCATATCCTGGAGGTAGTCCGTCCCGTGGTACTCAAAATAGCCGACCAACAGGCCGTTGCGCAGAAAGATGCTGTAGTTCTTGATGTTGCACCGGGCGATAGTGGCCAGCACCGTGGGCCAAACCTGCTGGTGGTACCGGATGTACTCGGCTTCATCCTCCGGCCTGAGCTGAATCATTTGTGCGATACGTTTCAACGAACCTCCTCTCTTGCAGGATGTTCCGGAGCTGCCTCCGGCTCCAGCTTCCGCATTCCTTCCCTGCTTGAAGCGCTCCCATGGTGGATCGTCTCAAGCCGGTTTGCTGCGGCGCTTTACAGCTACATCCATGCTCCAACAGAATAAAGGACACCGCCAACCAGGAGGTGCGTGGTATGAAACTGGAGTTGCTCGCCATTTGTCTGGGATGGGCGGCGCTGTCCCAGGCCGGCCTCGGCCAGGCTGCTCGCTTCTCCGCGCCTCGGCCCTCTGCAAACCTCGCAACCGGTCTGCGCGCTCCCGGCCTTGCCATCCGCCTTGCGCCCAGCGGGGCTTACACCCTGCGATATGCGCCCATGCACCTTGTTCTCAGCGGGAACCTGCCCGGGCGAACAGACGCGATCCGCACCGCTTCCGGGGCTGATGCCGTCGGTGCTTATCAGGAGATGGAAGCCGCCTATGGGCGCGGCAGCCGGACTGCCGTTGTTCGCCTCTACCCGGCTCGCAGAGCCGTCCTCTTCCTGGATCGACATCGCGGAGCCGATCCCAACACCGCCCCCTTCCCCAGCCTCTCCGGTGTGCCGGCCGGCCTGCTTCGTTACAGCTACCGCGTCGTCAGCTTCTCTCCCATCGACTTTGGCAAGCTGGACCCCCAAGGTCCGTGGGTGTTCTTCGATCCTGAGCGGAACACCTTCATCTTTTCTCCGGCAGACAACTTCCTGGTCTCCGAGTTGAGTTCGGCGTCCGGTTCATCCGCGCAGCCGATGACCATGACCAGCGGCATCTCCACCGGCATTGCCTCCCTGCCCTCCGGTTTTGTCCACGGCACCTGGCTGGTCTTTGGCCGCGGCATCACGCACACACAAGATGCCTGGGGAGAGATATTGCAAAGAATCAACCACAAGAGGCCTGTCCCGAACGACGCCGATGTGGTCCTGAAGCGCTTCGGCTACTGGACCGACAATGGCGCGACCTACTACTACAAGTTCATTCCTTCGCTGGGCTACGAGGGAACGCTGCTGGCGCTGCGCGACCGCTTCCGGCAGTTGGGCGTGCCGCTGGGCTACATGCAGCTGGATAGCTGGTGGTACCCCAAACACAAGGGCGCCTCCGGCGGCGGCCGCGGTGCGGTGATCTATCGCGCCGATCCAACCATCTTTTCCGACGGCCTGGCGAGCTTCCACCAGCGCCTGCAGCTACCTCTGGCAACCCATGCGCGCTGGATCGCCAAGACCAGTCCTTATCGCCGGCGGTACAAGATGTCGAACAACGTCATCATCGATCCACGCTTCTGGAGCGCAACCGCAGACTACCTCCACGCCGCCGGCGTGGTGGTCTACGAACAGGACTGGCTGAATCGCAGCGCGCGCCCCGCCATCGATATCACCCAGTCTCAAGCATTTCTCCAGCAGATGGCCGGCAGCATGGCCGCCCAAGGCATCGGCATTCAGTACTGCATGGCCCTGCCCGCATACTTCCTGGCCAGCACGCAGTTCCAGAACCTGCGCACCATCCGGGTCAGCGACGACCACTTCCTGCCGGCGCGCTATGACGACTTCCTCTACACCTCCGGGCTGGCCCACGCCGTCGGACTCTGGCCATGGTCGGATGTCTTCATGAGTTCGGAGCTCTCCAATCTGGTGCTCTCCACCTTATCCGCCGGTCCGGTGGGAACCGGCGATGCCCTGGACAGCATCGATGCGGCCAACCTGCGGCGAGCGCTGCGGGCCGACTCTGTGATCCTGAAGCCGGATACGCCGCTGCTTCCCACGGATAGCGTCTATATCGCCGACGCCTCTGCCGGCGCCGCACCCACTCCCATGATCGCCAGCACTCGAACCAGCTTCGGGTCCGCCACAGAGACCTACGTTGTCTCCTATCCGCGGACCGGGAAGAATCCAGCAGCTCAGCCGGGCCAGGACGCCAATGCGCCTGACGCCACAACCATCCTTGCCTCGCTCGGCATCCGGGGCGCCGTCTATGCCTGGGACTGGCGGAAACAGCAAGGAACCCTGATTCCTGCTAACGGCACACTCGCCTTCCACTATGCTGACGGTTGGGATTACATGGTTCTTGCTCCACTGAACCGCCGCGGAATCGCTCTGCTGGGTGATGTGAGCCGGATCGTCCCGCTGGCGCGCAAACGCTTTGTCAGCGTCAGCAATACCGACTCTGTCCGCGCAACGGTGGTCTTTGCAAGAGCAGAAGAATCCATCGTGCTCACCGGCTTTTCCCAACGCCAACCTCACGTGCAGGCGCTGCTCGGCTCCGCCTCCGGACTCAGCTACGACGCCGCCGCCCAACTGTTCTCCTTCAAGCTGTCGCCGGGAAGCCAGGGTCTGGCCAAGGTGCGGATCTTCTGAGGCGCAGCCCTCCAGGGCGGAGCCAGGAGCCGCCGGTTCCGGGATCGCACCGCTTCCTCCGCCAGGTTTCTCCGCCGGTCTCAGGGCTCAAAGACGACGGTCTTCGAGCCATTCAGCATGATGCGGTCGTCCAGGTACGCTCTCACCGCCCTGGCCAGAACTCGGCGCTCGATATCCCGGCCCTTACGGATCAGGTCTTCCACGGTGTCACGGTGGGAGATTCGCTCCACATCCTGCTCGATGATGGGCCCCTCATCCAGCGTTCCGGTCACGAAGTGTGACGTCGCGCCGATCAGCTTGACCCCACGGTGATGGGCCTGATGGTAGGGGCGAGCGCCCTTGAATCCGGGCAGAAAGCTGTGATGAATGTTGATGCACCGGCCCTCCAGCCGCGCGGCCAGATCGTCAGACAGCACCTGCATGTAGCGTGCCAGCACAACCAGCTCCGAGCCGGTGGACTGGATCAGGCCCCAAAGCAGAGCCTCCTGCTCCGCGCGGGCGCCGCCGGTCAGCGGTAGGTGGTGGAAGGGAACTCCATCCAGATCGAGTGCCGGCAGCGCCTCGCGCGGGTGGTTGGACACCACCGCGGTCACCTCCATCTTCAACTCGCCCAGCCGCCGCCGATAGAGCAGATC
>JAKART010000244.1 GCA_021819255.1 Acidobacteriota bacterium | reverse complement strand
CTTACGACCATACTTCTCAAACACCACCTGACTCGCAAAGCTCTGCTGCTTCATCGACGACCACCTCATACCTATGAGATTAATCAATCAGCGTAACGACGCAGAACTTAAGCAGAGGTTCCCTAACCTTACCTCGGAATTCTTGTTCTGCCGATACCGATGTTCAAACCATCACTTGTGGGGTGAGCTAGAAGCAGTCGTCTTCACGCTTGCCACCATGACTTTCCGCGCGATCCGAGTTGACTCGCGCAAGGGGATTGCATGCGCCTAAGAGGGAACCTTAGGACCGTCTCTGTCTGTTTTCTTCTATGCCTGTTGGCGGACGAAGCAGGATTTCTAGCGCCTGAAAAGGTCCAAGCTCAGGCGACGAGCGCCTCGATCCATGGAATCGTGGCGGATCCGACGGGAGCGTTGCTGGCCGGCGCGACGGTCACTGTAACCAATGGAAGCACAGGAATATCCAGTGCGCGCAAGACCGACCGGGAAGGGTATTACATGTTTCCCGACCTGCACATCGGAGGACCATACACGGTTACGATCGACGCGCACGGATTTCGGACCTGGGTTGTGAGCGGTATTCTGCTTGACCTGAGTTCGGAGAGAGAGATCGATGCGAGGCTGGAAGTCGGAGCGGCAACGCAGGCTGTCGAGGTGAACTCCTCCGCAGTCCAGGTAGAGACCTCGGATGTGCAGCTTAAAAACATAGTGGGAGCTACAGAGATTCAGGAGTTGCCGCTCCTCGGCCGGGATGCCGTGGAACTTCAGAAGACCTCGCCCGGAGTGGTTGAGGCCAATGACCGCGAGGGCACATTCTCCACCAATGGAAGCCAGACGCAGGAGAACTCCTACCTGCTGGACGGCACTGATATTAACGATATTCTTCTCAATACGCCTGGCATTACAGTCAATCCCGATGCGCTGGGGGAGATCAATATCATCTCCAGCACGCTGGATCCGGAGTTCAGCCGCAACTCCGGAGCGATTGTGGATGAGACGTTGAAGAGTGGGACAAATCAGTTTCACGGCGACGGGTTTGAGTTTTATCGGGACACCTTTCTGAATAACGGAAACTACTTCGCCGCGACCAGGCCTGTGTTCCATCAGAACGTGTTTGGAGGCACGCTGGGCGGACCGATCCTGAGGCGGCATGCGTTCTTCTTTGTGGCCTATCAGGGGTTGCGCAGCCGTACTGCGCAGACGCAGCTGACGCAGGTCTTCGATACCCTGCAAAGAAGTGGCGACTTCTCCTCCGACGGCGGCTTTTCAGCCAACCCGATTCCATTTCCCGGTGGTCTGCAAGGGCCCAAGGGTTTTTGCCCGGCAGGAACGCCGTGGAACGCGTGTTTCCCGAACTCGCAGGTGCCGGCATCGAACTTCAATCCGATTGCGCTTAACCTGCTTGATAAGTTCGTGCCCAAGGCGAATTTTACGAGCGGCGGGATTAATTACTACAACTTTAATGCTCCCAATACGGATGGAGACGACCAGGGCATTATCCGTATCGACGACCAGTTGACGCGGAAGGATGCGCTGTGGGCTTCAACGATCTTTGATTCCAGCCTGAGCACGAATACGTTACCGCTGCCTTCGACCACGGCAACGGGAACAGGGGCCAACCTTCCGGGGTTTGAGGCCGATAATGCTTCGCACATCAAAATATTCAATGCATCGTGGACGCGGCTGATCAACAGCAGCACGGTCAACGAGCTGCGTGCGGGGTACTTCCGCTTTAATTACGCGGAGCTGGAGCCGGCCCCGACAACGCTGACGGCTCCTTCGTCCTTTGGCTTCAATATTGAGCCGCAGGATGCGGCAGCCGGAACGCTCCCGTTTATCAATGTGACGGGGTACTTTGCGCTCGGTTTCAGCACCAACGGACCGCAGCCACGCAAGGATGAGAACTACGACTACTTCGATAACTTCAGCAAGGTGGTGGGCAGCCATAGCCTGAAGTTTGGAGCCAATGTCGAACGAATCATCATGAGCAATCCGTACTATTCCGACAACAGCGGCGCGTACAGCTTTGTGGGCTCGGGGACCTATAGCACAGGGGATCCGGCGGCGGATTTCCTGCTTGGGGTTCCTGCTACCTATAATCAGGGGTCCGGTTACTTTGTGGATGTTCGTGCCTGGCAATACTATGGGTATGCACAGGACCACTGGATGGTCTCCGATTCGCTGACGCTGGCCTATGGCCTTGGATATGACGTAGAGACGCCGTTCGAGAACCTGCAGTATCAGGGCTTGGGCGTTACCTGCTGGCTGCCAAACGACGAGCAATCGAAGGTGTTTCCCAATGCGCCGCCGGGTCTGCTGTATCCCGGCGATCCAGGATGCAATAGAAATGGGAGTCCGGTAACCCGCTGGGATCATCTGTCTCCTCGGGTGGGCTTTGCGTGGTCGCCGAACAAGGAATTGGGCCCGTTCTTCGGGGTGCCGGGTGAGCATGATTTTGTACTTCGCGGAGGATTCGGGGTCTATTGGAACCGCCCGCAGGCGGAGGGTACCCAGGAGAACTCCAACGATGCACCCTTTTCGTTGAACAGTGTGGGTGCTGCGGGGTTAGGCGGGAGCCCCAGTTTTGCGAATCCGTTTCAGGATATTGCAGGCAGGCCGGGTGCGTCTTATACGGCGAATCCATTTCCGTATCAGGTTCCCGGGGCGGGCCAGAATGTCAGCTTCGCTTCACTCTACCCGTTGGAGATGGACAATCTTACATCCGCCTTCGATGTTCCTTATACGTATAACTTCAATCTGAACATTCAGCGGTCGCTGGCCGGTAACATGGTGCTGACGGTGGGTTACGTAGGGTCGCTGGGGCAGAGGCTGATGCGTGCTAAAGAGGGTGACCCCGTGACCCAGGCTGGACACGACGCCTGCCTGAACGGCACGGGAACCGGCGCGCCGATCAATCTTGACGGTGGCACATTCACATGCGTGCAACTGGCTTCGGCGCAGTCGTTGTACTTCCCTGGCGATAAGACGCAGCCCGCGATTGTGCCGGGTTCCCAGGTTCCGGGGTTGTTTCCCAACGGGCTTCCGGATTACCTGTCGATCGGCGGCATGTATACGAACGGCTCTTCGAACTACAACTCGCTCCAGGTCTCGCTGGTGAAGGCGCCCACGCACGGGTTGTACTTAACGCTTGCCTATACGTACAGCCACGGATTGGATAATGCTTCCAGTCTTGAGGATTCCGTGGCCAACGGTTATGGAACGAACTATGTGCCCGGGTTCCGGCACCTGAGTTATGGCGACTCCGCCTACGATGCGCGCAACCGCCTGGTGGCTTTATATGATTATACGATTCCTATGGCGCATGGGCTGGGCGGAGGCCCGCTGGCGCGCTTCCTTCTGGGTGGTTGGAACTTCTCCGGCATCACCGCTCTGCAGAGCGGCTTCCCGGTGACGATCTACGATGGCGGCGTCTATAACTCGCTCTATTGCGATGAGTTTAGTTTTGTCAACTGCCCAGATGTTCCCAATACCTCCACTTTTCGTATCAAAACACTGAATCCGCGTCGTCCCGGCCACTATTGGTTCAATCCGGGGACGTTCTCACAGGAGCCAATTGGCACGTTTGGCAACGTGAAGCGGAATTTTTTCCATGGACCAGGATTCAATTACTCGAATGTGGAGATCTACAAAAATATCCCCATCGGCAGCCTTGAATCGAGCCGGTATGTGCAACTTCGCCTGGAGGCATATAACGCGTTCAACCACGCAAACTTTGCCAATCCAAATGGCAATTACGGCGCCGGAACTCCGGCATTCGGGGCGATCAGTTCGGTGGATCAACCGGTGAACCCCAGCGGCGATCCGCAGCCGGCGCGCGCCATTCAGCTTGCCGGGAAGTTTTACTTTTAGCAGCAGCGGTCGGGAGGGACGATGGGGGGTGGAAACGTGAGTGCGGTCCTGGAGGTTGGGTGAGCTCGACCATTTTCCCTGAAGGTGTAAGCAAGGGGAACGACTCCTGTGGGCGTTTTCCTCAATGAAAACGCCACGGAACGCCCGCTTCCGTACACCCATCATCAGGGAAAATGGTCTAATGCGCAAGGTTGTGAAGGGCTGCGAAACCGCATATGTTGCAACTTTTGAATATCGGGACGGTGCAATCGTTCCCATAAGAAAGGATGACTTCCAATGCCTCATATCGCACTTCCAGAGGGTTTGCCTGGAATTCGCGGCGCCATGGCCTTTCGTCCCGAGATTGCCGAGCCATTGAGCGAACTGGCCGAGGAGCTGCTACATGGACCGCATTCTCTGCCGCCTGGGGAGCGTGAACTCATTGCCACCTATGTTTCGTCGCTCAACGACTGCTATTACTGCCAGACCAGTCACGGAGCGATTGCGGCTGCGCACCTGGATGGCAATCAGGATCTGGTGAGGTGCGTAAAGGAGAACTTCCACCATGCCGAGATCTCAGAAAAGCTCAAGACGCTCTTGGTGATCGCCGCCAAGGTGCAACAAGGCGGCAAGAACGTGACCGCGGAAGACGTTGCTTCGGCGCGCCGACAGGGAGCTACGGACATTGAGATTCATGATGCCGTGCTGATTGCGGCTGTCTTCTGCATGTGTAACCGCTACGTGGATGGCTTGGCCACGGCCCAGCCGCGCGATGAGGCGCTGTACAGGGAACGCGGCAAGCAGGTTGCGCGCG
>JAKART010000243.1 GCA_021819255.1 Acidobacteriota bacterium | reverse complement strand
CCTGATCGCAACCGGGGGTGGGCCGGTGGCTGCCGGGCTGTAAGGTTCCCGGGGTAAAGGAAGGGCCGGCGAAGCCGGCTTGCTCCTGCCACGAGGCCGCTGCGACACTACGCAAGCTCGGTGTTGAGGCATTCTCAGCCCAGGCGCAACTGCGGCGCAGGCTCCAGCGTGTCGGGGGCGAACTCCCCGGCCAGCAGCTTGGGCCAGGCCGCGGCCGCGATCATGGCGGCGTTGTCGGTGGAGAGCGCAACCTCCGGGAAGGCGATGGGTAGCCCAGCCCGCTGCGCCTCACCGAGGAAAGTTTTACGCAGATGGCTGTTGGCCGCGACTCCGCCGCTGACCAGCACGCCGCGGGCGCCGTAGTGCTCGGCGGCGGCGAAGGCGGCGCGGGCCAGGTTGCCGACGGCCGTGCTCTGAAAGCTGGCAATCAGATTCAGGGTCAGCGCATCGAAGTGCGGCAGCGCGCGGGCGATGTTGGCTGCTTCCGGCTTTGCCCGGTGCAGATCCATGGAGCGGAGAGCGTGCTCGCGCCGCTGGATGGCGGACTGCATCTGGTGCTGTTCGACGTAGTGGCGGACGGCGGTCTTGAGACCGGAGAAGGACATGTCGAAGCGAGCCTGATCGAGCGCCGCCGCGGTCTCTCGCGCCAGCTTGGGGGCGGTTCTGCCGGTGATCTTGGTTTTGATCCTGGCCAGCGGAAAGAGCTTGTCGTCGGCTTCGCCGTGGACGGCCAGAGCGTCCATCCACGGTCCGCCGGGGTAGGGAAGGCCGAGCAACTTGGCCACCTTGTCGTAGGCCTCGCCCGCGGCGTCGTCCAGCGTCTTGCCGACGTTGCGGTAACTCCAGGCGAGTCCGGCCGGGTGCGGTGTGCCGGTGGCCAGGTAGAGGTGCGTGTGGCCGCCGCTGACCACCAGGGCCAGCAGAGGGGAGGTCCCCTCCGGAAACGAATTCTGCATCAGAACGGCGTGGATGTGGCCCTCCAGATGGTTGACGGCGATCAGCGGCAGGCTGGCCCCCAGGGCCAGACTTTTGGCGAAGCCGATGCCCACCAGCAGGGCGCCGGCCAGGCCCGGCCCTTCGGTGACGGCGATGGCGGCCAGATCGGCGCAGGTGACGCCGGCGCGCTGCAGGGCTTCGCGTACAACAGGCACGATGGCGCGCAGATGCTCCCGTGCGGCCAGCTCCGGGACGACGCCGCCGTAGCTGCTGTGAATAAGCTGTGAGGCGACCACGTTGGAGAGTACCTGGTTCCCATCGCGCACGACGGCGGCCGAGGTCTCGTCACAGGAGCTCTCGATGGCAAGGATGAGGGAACCGGGCACAAGGTCTATCGTACTAGTAGGGCGAGTCCCAACCGGTCTGCGATCGAGCCGATCAAGCCGGAGCCGCGCATCGCCACGGGAGGGTTCGGCGGATTGGCATGAGGGCGAAACATCTTGCCGCAAAGATGCGAAGCGGTTCGCGCTGGAGCGGGACGGGGTGGGGCCGGAACCAGCCTGCTACCCTGGCCAACGCGGGAGCTGGGCGGTGGTAAAAAGCGCCAAGTACGATGCAGCGCTGCGGATTGTGCGGCGATTGCGCGCCTTGGGGCATGCCGCTTACCTGGCCGGCGGGTGCGTGCGTGATCTCCTCCTGGGAGTTGCTCCGAAAGACTTCGATGTGGCCACCTCGGCGACCCCGGAGCTGGTGCTGCGGGCCTTTCCGCAGACGGAAGCGGTTGGGGCGCACTTCGGCGTCGTGCTGGTGATTGACTCCGTGGCTGAAGAGCGAGTAGCCACCGAGGTGGCCACCTTCCGCCATGATGGCGCCTACAGCGACGGCCGCCGGCCGGATACGGTGCAGTTCTCGCTGGATCCCCGCGAGGATGCGCTGCGGCGGGACTTCACCATCAACGGCATGTTGCTGGACGCTCTGGCCTTTGATGCGGGCGACCGCCTGGAGAGCTGCGTCCTGGACTACGCAGGCGGACGCGGCGACCTGCAGGCGCATCTGATACGCGCCATCGGCGAGCCGCGCCTGCGTCTGATGGAGGACAAGCTGCGCATGTTGCGCGCCATCCGCTTCGCGGCCCGGCTAGAGTTTGCCATTGAGCGAAGAACCCTGGACGCCATCTGGGAACAGGCTGCGTCGATCGAGGTGGTCTCTGCCGAACGCGTGCGCGATGAGCTGACCAGGATCCTGACCGAAGGAGGAGCGCGGCGGGGCCTGGAACTGCTGGAGGGGACCAGGCTTCTGATCGAGGTGTTGCCGGAGGTCAAGCGAATGCAAGGAGTCGAACAGCCGCCGGAGTTTCATCCCGAGGGCGACGTTTGGATGCACTCGCTGAGGATGCTGGAACATCTTCCTGCCGGCGCAAGCCCTACCCTGGCCTGGGGGATGCTTCTGCATGATGTGGGGAAGCCGGCGACGTTTGCACCGCCAGATCCCCGTCGGTCGGGCGACCGGATACGATTCAACGGGCATGTGGAGGTGGGCGTTGCGGTGGCGCGGAAGATCCTCACCCGGCTGCGCTTCAGCGGCGAGGATACGGAACAGATTTTGGCCCTGATCCGGCATCATATGCGGTTTGGCGATGCGATGCAGATGAGGCAGTCGACGCTGAAGCGGTTTCTGCGCCTACCGGTATTTGAAGAGCATCTGGCGCTGCATAAGGCGGACTGCATGAGCTCCCATGGAAGCCTGGAGTCCTATGAGTTTGTGCGGGAACATCTGGAGCGCATGGGAGAGGAAGAGATTCGCCCTCCGTTGCTGTTGACGGGCGACGATCTGATTGCCGCAGGATATGCGCCTGGGCCCGGATTCCGGGTGATGCTGGAGGCGGCTGAGGACGCGCAGTTGGAGGGCAGGGTGAAAACCAGAGAGGAAGCGCTGGGCCTGGTGCGGGGGATGTTTCCTCGCTCCGGCCTTGAGGGTTGAGCTTTGCCGATCCTTGGGCCGGTTCTGGGGTTCTGGTCTGCCAAAGAGCAGCGGAAGAGTTTGACCAGGAGCGCCGAAGCAGCCGGCGAGGCGCAGCCAAGGGCACCAGGAAAACCGGATCTACTCAGGGAGGTGAGGAGCTTCCTTGCTCAGACTTTGCTTTTGGCAAAATCCGCCGGGGAAAGAATTCACTTGGCTCAGCCCGCCCCACCGGATACACTTCCGTAGATTCAAGCCAACGCAGGATTTGGCGCAGAGCATCTTCGGAATTCCCCAGGAGCGTGCCTATGGAAGAGGCCATGGTTGCTGGAGCATCGGTTCCCGAGGTAAAGAGCTTGTCGCAGACGGAGCGCGTGGTGGACATCTTCGTTGCGCCCACCAAGACCTTTACCGACATTCTGCGCAGCGCCAGTTGGTGGCTGCCGTTTCTGCTGATGCTGCTGGCGAGTATCGCCGCGGCCTTCAGCATCGACAAGAAAGTCGGCTTCGATCGTGTGACCCAGATGGCGGTGATGCAGAACCCGCAGGCAGCCGATCGAATGGCCCAGTTGACGCCCGAAGAGCAGGCCGCGCGGATGAGCATCGCCACGGTGATCACCAAAGATTCCGTTTACGCCGGAGGCCTTTTTCTGCTGGCCATCGCCGCGCTGGTAGCGCTGCTGATGTGGGCGAGCTTCAACTTTGGGCTGGGAGCCCAGACGACGTATGGACAGAACCTTGCCGTCTTTCTTTATGCGTACCTGCCGCATCTGTTCCTTGTGCTGCTGGAGATCGTGTTCCTTTGGCTGGGGGTGAATACAGAGAACTTTGACATCAACTTTCCGGTGGGGACCAGCCTGGGATATTACTTTTCCGATGCGCCGAACTGGATACGTACGGCGTTGAGCTTCCTGGACCTCTTCGGCCTTTGGTCCTTGGTGCTGATGGTGCTGGGGATGGCGATCATCTCGCGCAGGAGCAAGACGCAGGCCGCTGTGATTGTGGTGGGCTGGTGGCTGCTGAGTTTGCTGGCCACAGCCGGATTGACGGCCATGAGGGGTTGAGCGGTTGCGGCGTTGCGGTCCGGGGCATCTCCCGGGCCGCGGAAGATGGAAGATCCAGCGAGCGAGGGGACGTTTCTGCACAAGGTTTCGAGTGAAAGAGTTCGGGGTCTCCGGAAGGCTTGCCTGCCGGCGCGTAAGGATCTCGCCGCTTCACAGCGGCTTTTGGGGAACCCATCCACAGCGAAGATGCCCTACCAGAGTCCGGTGCGATCCTGGGCGATGAAGCGGAGCAGAACCTGGTTGACTTCAGTTGCTTGGGTCCGGAAGATGCCATGCGGCCCACCCTTGACGAGGTGAAGCTGGGCGGCAGGGAGCAGATCCGCCATGCGCTTGCCGCTGACCTCGAAGGGAACCATCTGGTCGCTGTCGCCGTGGAGCACCAGGGTGGGAATCTTGATCCGCGCGATGTCTTGGCGGAAGTCCTCCAGCCACGCATCCACGCAGTTGTGCGCGGCCTGGTAGCTGGAGGAGCAAGCGGCGGCAAAGCTGGCCTGAACGGCAGCCGGGGAGATGTGAGTGCCTGAGAGCAGATCCTGGTTGTAGAAGCTCTTGAACATGGCCTCGAAGAAGGCAAAACGATCGGCTTGGATGGCCTGTTTGATGCCTTCGAAGACGGCCGGATCGACCCCTTCGGGGTTGTTGGCGGCGTGACGGAGCGCGGGGGTGATCGAGGCCATGAAGACGGCCTGGGTGACGCGGCCCGGT
>JAKART010000242.1 GCA_021819255.1 Acidobacteriota bacterium | reverse complement strand
CCGATCTCAGATCACGCCCTCACCTTCGACGGCTCTTCCACCGTCAGCATTCCACCTGGCGCCGTGATGTATTCCGATCCCGTCTCGATGAACCTGGCACCGCTCTCCAATCTGGCTGTCAGCTTCTACATCCCCAGCCAGATCATGCGGGCCGAGACCTACCATCCCTTCGCCGACCAGGACAATTACTTCGCCCAGGGCGACCAGTCCTCTGCCGAAGCGCTCAGCAATCCCACCAGGATCGAGTCCTGGTACTTCCTGGACGGCGTCGACGTCAACGCCGTCCGGGGCTCCGCAGCCGTCGTCGCCTTCGGTGACTCGATCACAGACGGGTTCCACTCTACCCATAATGGCAACGACCGCTGGCCCGACGATCTCGCCCGCCGCATCGAGGCCGACCCCGAACTTGCGCACGTCGGCGTGCTCAATGAAGGCATCAGCGGCAACCACGTTCTCGACAACGGCGCAGGCCCGAGCGCCCTGGCTCGTCTGGACCGAGACATCCTTTCTCAGAACGGCGCCCGCTACGTCACCGTCCTTGAAAGCATCAACGATATCGGCCTCCTCGGTCGCCTTACCGCGCCTGAAGACAACATCACGGCGCAGGATCTCGACGAGGGACTCAAGCAGATTGTCGTGGAAGCTCACGAGCACGGCATGAAGGTCTTCGGCGCTACACTGACGCCTTACGAGGGAACTAAGCATTACAGCAAAGAGGGCGAGGACGTCCGCGAAGCTGTAAACAATTGGATTCGCAGCAGCGGAACTTTCGATGGCGTGATCGACTTCGACAAGATCACCCGCGATCCCGCACATCCGCTTCGTTTCAACCCGGCGTACGACTCCGGTGACCACCTGCATCCCAATGATGCCGGCTACAAAGCCATGGCCGACGGCATTGACCTGACTCTCTTCAAGTAATGTTGCGCGGCCTCGCAGTCTTTTCCAATCTCAAGATGAGCCTGAGCGGGGTTGATCTGATTGGGTGGGGCGGCGGAGGGGATCTTTCTTTTGACTTTTGAAGAGTAGCAGTGGTCGTGGTGGAGCAGGGAGTGTGGGAATCACGCCCTTGGCGATTTCCACACTTCCTGCTCCAGTTTGGGATCAGGCGGTGCTCTGCAATCGTTGGGCGAGGTCGGTGGAGGCGGTTTGAAGCCTGGTGGCGCACTCCGTATCGCTCCTGGCCGCGGCGATGCGGCGCAGGGTTTGCAGGGTGATGCCAGGCTTGAGGTACTGCTGGGGCCGGTGGAGGGTGAGCAGCTTCTCCAGCGGTGTAAGCCAGTTTCTGCAGAAGGTTCGTTTGCGTCCTCTGGGATCGATGTCGGTCTCCGGCTGAGCGGAGGGTCGATGGTAGTTGACATAGGGGTTGAGGAAGCTGGTGTAGAACTGGTTGAGCCGCTCGGCATGGCTGGGGTCGATGTGTCCCCAGCCTTTATGCTTGCGTACGATGGCCGCGTTTTTGGCCTCCACCAGGCCGTTGTCGCCGCAGTGGCGAGGTCTGCTTTTCGTCTGTTCGACCCTCAGTTTTTCCAACATCCTGGCGACCTGGGCATTGAGGAACTCACTGCCATTATCGGAGTGGAAGTTGAGGATGGCGAAGGGGAACTGGTGGAGGATGTTGTAGAGCACCGGTAGCAGGTAGGCTTCCGAGATGTGCCGGGTGGCCGGCCCGCTGAGGCAGTCATGGGCCAGATCGACCGTAGCCAGCAGAGCGGCGTCGGCCGGGGTGTAGCGGCGCTGGAAGCGATGGCCGCCGGCGGCCCGGGCGCGCACCTGGCCGGTCTTGAGATAAGACCCGACCAGCCGGGTCGTCTGCGCCCGGCTCAGTCCCGTCATTCGCTCCACATAGGCACGCAGCAAGCCCTTCACCCTGGGCGTCTGGCCAGCGTGCTCCTGCGGGCACACCAGCCGCTCCACCCAGGCATAAAGCTCGGAGCGGCTGCCGCCCTGAAACCGCACCCCATCCGAGGCTCCTAGAAAAGCCTCGATCTCCGGCAAACTCAAACTCTCGCTGCCAAGCACGCTGATCACAAATCCCAGCCTGCCCTCAAACTTCCCTCCAGGCTCATCGCCTGCTGGAGTCAATCCCCGCCCTTACGCTCATCGCCTGTTGGACAAGAGTTGCACCTGGCAGTAATTGGAGCCAGGATATTCTGTCGAGGGGATGTAGAAGCTCCGATCGCTGCATGGTCCTAAATTCGCTCTTTTCCTTAGTAACTATTTGAAAATAAACAATAATTTACGTTAATAAAAGTTCAACAACCGGAATCTAACTTGTCTAGGATGTGTCACTGGTGCGAAGAAAGAACAAACAGGTAAAGCAGACCTTGCTAATGGGCAGGAGATTACGGCACCTTCGACCTGGTTTCTTCTCCTAGCCTGCAAGGTTTCGCTGCAATTACATTCTTCTCAACCAGAGGCGATATTTTGGAGGCAGTAACAATGATGATGTCTCGCTCAATTTTCCAGAACACAGCTTTGGCGTCCGTGATCCGACCGGTTGCCGGCAGGCATCTTGGCTCTCTTATCCCCAAGGTCTTGCTTTCGCTAATGGCGTTTGTCTTGTTTGCGGCTGTCGCCTCTGCCCCCGCATTTTGCCAGACCGGGCAGATCGGCGGAAGGATTACAGATACGGGAGGAATGGTAATCTCCGGGGCAAGAGTCACCGTTACCGAAACAAACACAGGGAAGCAGCGCGTTGTTGTTAGCAATCAGGCGGGTTATTATGCCGCGCCTTCGCTCTTACCCGGTTCGTATTCCGTCTCGGCCGAGCTCCAGGGTTTCGAAAAAGCGGTTAGCTCGAACCTCGAGTTGCAAGTGGAGCAAGTTCTTCAGGTAGACTTCACGCTCCATCTGGGCGCGGTGAGCCAAACTGTCGTCGTATCAGCGCAAGCGCCTCTTCTGGCGACGGAAACCAGTTCCACCGGACAGGTGATTGGAGGACGCGATGTGGTGTCCTTGCCATTGCTAGGCCGCGATGCCTATGCCCTGGGCGAATTGACGCCGGGTGTCAGAAATTCCATCGGGATGAATAATCTCCCGATAGATGTTGTCAGCACTTCCTCCGTCTCCATCAATGGCGCGACTTCAGAGCAAAACGATTTCCTTCTCGACGGTGCTCCGAACGACAGTCTGTCCGAGTTCGGACCGGTTATTTACCCGATCGCGGATTCGGTGCAGCAATTCAAAGTATTGACAAGCACCTACAGTGCCCAATATGGGCGCGCATCGGGCGGAATCTACGACGTGGTAACCAAGGGCGGTACCAACGCGCTGCACTTTTCGGCCTACGAGTTTTTTCGCAATGCGGCGATGGCCGCGAACAATTGGTTTTCGAAGGCCGCGGGGCTGCCCGCGCCGCCTTTGAATTTCAATCAGTTTGGCGGCGTGGTTGGCGGTCCGGTGGTAATCCCCAGAGTTTATAACGGTCACAATAAGACCTTCTTTTTCGCGGGAGCTGAATTCTATCGCTACACAGAGGGGCTTACCTACACGGGAACGGTTCCAACTCCCGCCGAGCTGACAGGAGATTTCAGCGGGGATGTGAACAGTGCAGGTAAGCCGATCACGATCTACAACCCCTTCACGACCACAACCACTTCTCGCCAGGCTTTTCAAGGAAACATAATCCCGCCGGGCCTTCTTAACCCGGTCGCGCTGAAAATGGCGAGCTACTTTCCCAAACCAAACACTACTGCTGTTTCCGGAGCAAATAGGAACAATTACACAGTTAACGGTAATAGTCAAATCAATGACAACGAGATCACGGCCCGCGTCGACCATATCTTCAGCGACAAAACAAGCATGTTCGCGCGCTACGCATCCAGCAACGAGCCGAACATTCGCCCTAACGTATACGGCAATGCCGGAACACCGAGTTACGGCAACAAAACCTTCAACCGACGTAACGTAGTCATTGCCCTAAACCATGCGTTTTCCCCTTCCCTGTTCGGGACCGTCCGCACGTCGTTTAGCCGGATCACAAATGATTCGAATAACCCGACTTTTGATCTGACCAGCCTTGGTTTGCCGCCTCAGATTGTCGGAAACCCGGGAATACAGCCCGTTTTTCCAGACGCCACCATCGCAGGCTATGGCGGCACCAGTTCCATCGCAAATTCGATCGCTCCATGGGCGCTTGGCGGTTCCGGCTACTCGGCCGATGCTGGAAACACCTTTGCCATCGAGGCTAATGTAACGAAGACCTTTGGCAAGCACGAATTAAACGTGGGAACGGATCTCCGGCTGCTGCAAAACGACATGTCAGCAGGAGGAGGTATCCAGAGTTATACCTTCGACCCTGCCTTTACGCAGGGCCCGGATCCATCCAAGAGCTCTGCTACGGCCGGTGACGCGCTCGCATCTTTTCTGCTCGGAACTCCGAGTACCGGCAACGTATCCTCAGTCGCTGGACTAGCGATGGAGCGGAAATACGCCGCAGCATATCTTGAAGATGACTGGAAAGTCACCAATGCTCTGACCCTCAATCTGGGAGTGCGATATGAGGATGAAACGCCAACAACCGAAAGATTGAATCATCTCTCGTTCTTCAACCCGAATGCAAGTGTACCCCTCACCGGTATACAGGGATTGCAAGGTGCGCTCGGTTTTGTAGGGGTGGACGGCAATTCCCGCTATGACTACAACCCTCAATATGATCGGGTATCGCCAGAT